>NZ_JBFUKT010000028.1:0-27361 GCF_056400705.1 Paenisporosarcina sp. P5_A11 | reverse complement strand
ATCTTAGGACCTATCACATTTGTAAAACTGTCAAAAGGCTATAAAGAAAGTGAGTTTAAAGCAGTTGTTGAAAAGTTTGTGCCACTATACGCTGACATTTTACGTGAATTAGAAAAAGAAGGAGTCGAGTGGGTACAAATCGATGAACCGATTTTATCTACAACGATTTCAAAAGAAGATGTTGCGTTATTTAAGGATATCTATCAAACATTGCATGAAGCAGCACCAAACATAAAGCTGATATTACAAACATATTTTGAAAGCATTGAACATTACGAAGATGTAATCTCACTTCCTGTTCAAGGAATTGGACTTGATTTTGTTTATGATAACGGTCAAAACCTTGCTGCTTTGAAAGAGTATGGTTTCCCAAAAGATAAGGTTCTTGCTGCTGGAGTAATTGACGGGCGAAATATATGGCGTGCGAATCTTGATGATCATTCTGCAATTCTTGCAGAGATTGCGGATGTTGTTTCAAAAGATCGTCTTATTGTACAACCTTCATCAAGCTTATTGCATGTACCTGTGACAGTTAAAAGTGAAGAAACGCTTGATGAGGTCCTAAAAGGAGCATTATCGTTTGCGGATGAAAAATTACATGAAATTGTTGTACTGACAAAAGGCTTAAACGTTGGAAAAGAAGTGATACAAAAAGAAATCAGTGCAAGTACAGAAGCGATTCAAGCGTTACAAAAATCATCATTCCGAAATAACACACAAGTTCAAGAAGCCATTCAAAACTTGCATACGTATAAAGCGGAACGAAAAGCAATATTTAAAGTCCGTCAAGAGATACAAAAAGAGGCTTTTAAATTACCACTGCTGCCAACAACAACAATCGGAAGCTTCCCGCAAACTCAAGAAGTAAGAAAGAACCGATTAAAATGGCGTAAAGGCGAGTTAACGAATACAGAATATGAAACATATATAAAAGCAGAAATTAAAAAGTGGATTGAAATTCAAGAGGAACTTGGTCTAGATGTGTTTGTACATGGAGAATTTGAACGTACAGACATGGTTGAGTATTTTGGTGAAAAATTAGATGGCTTCCAATTCACGAAATTTGGCTGGGTCCAGTCATATGGCTCGCGATGTGTGAAACCACCACTTATTTACGGTGACGTGTCATTTATAGAACCGATAACAGTTAAAGAATCCTTATATGCCCAATCAATAACTGACAAACCTGTAAAAGGAATGCTGACAGGTCCAATTACAATTTTAAACTGGTCGTTTGTTCGTGATGATATTTCACGCTATGTTGTTGCCAATCAAATTGCACTTGCGCTTCGAAAAGAAGTTGAAACGCTTGAGGAAAATGGAATTCGTATGATTCAAGTTGATGAGCCGGCAATTCGTGAAGGGCTGCCGTTAAAACGTGAAAAATGGGAAGGGTATCTTGACGCTGCAGTTTATGCGTTTAAACTTGCAACAACGTCAGTACAAAACGATACACAAATTCATACCCATATGTGTTATTCGGACTTTAAAGATATTATCGATGCGATTAAAGCACTCGATGCTGATGTTATTTCGATTGAAACATCAAGAAGTCATGGTGAATTAATTCAATCGTTTGAAGAAAACACGTATGACAAAGGGATCGGTCTTGGTGTATACGACATTCATAGTCCACGTGTACCAAAGCTTGAAGAGCTGAGTAGAAACATTGATCGTGCCCTACAAGTTCTTGATCCAAATCAGTTCTGGATTAATCCTGATTGCGGTTTGAAAACACGAGGTCTTGAAGAAACGGTTGCAGCACTTAAGATAATGGTTGAAGTAGCAAAACAAACGAGAGAAAAGCTGCTCGTGAATATAGGGTCATAAACTTCCAGAGTGGAATATCCGAATAATGAAAGTGAAATAGAAAATCTTGGGACCCTTTCGCACAAGCATAGGCTGTTCCTTCTATATAAGTCCTACCTTTAAAGAGTCTTGGATACCTCGGCAACCACAGAATCGAATTCTAACGGTGCCAATTCARGCAGAGCTTTTCAAATCTTCTAAAAAAGAGGTCGTGTATATTGAGTTAATGTAAGCATATGGGAGTTGATATTGAATGGGAGATTTGGTGAAAAAAGGTAAGGAAAAGGAAAAGTTTGAAATTATCGCAGAAGCACTTGAAGGTTTGCATTTTGGAGAGCTACAAATTACGGTTCATGAAGGAAAAATTGTTCAAATAAATCGCATAGAAAAGCACCGGTTTTCTGTTTGAAAAAATTAAAATATTAAAGAAGCTGACCGGATAACTGGAGGCCTCTTGTATTCCGTAGGATTGTTTACTGACAATTTTATGGAATACAAGAGGTCTTTTTTATATCCTAGGCTAAGAAAATAGATTGGAATGGAAGGATCATGTTAATAAGTTAGAGATTATTTTACTCGTTGTACGCATCTGAAGCGAGATTATTACTAACTGACGATCCACAATGGAGAACGCCGTTTTAATGTGCATCAACATTTTTATTAGAGGAGTGATTGGGATGTATAAAATCGATACACAACTTGCTCAAATTGGAAATCGCAGTGATACGCTTACAGGGACTGTGAATCCCCCTGTTTATTTTTCTACTGCCTATCGTCATGAAGGGCTTGGGCAATCGACGGAGTTTGATTATAGTCGTACTGGAAACCCAACACGTCAGCTCCTTGAAAATACAATATCAGATTTGGAATATGGGGATCAAGGCTTCGCCTGTAGTTCTGGGATGGCGGCAATTATGACCGTTTTGTCCCTTTTTCAATCAGGTGATGAATGGTTAGTTAGTGAAGATTTATATGGAGGAACCTATCGTTTATTAGAACAAGGATATAAAAAATGGGGGTTGAAGTGTCAATACGTAAACACATGTTGTCCGGAAGAGATCGAAAGAATGATTACCCCTCAAACAAAAGCCATCTTTCTGGAAACACCTACAAACCCCTTAATGAAGAAAACAGATATTTCCGCTGTTTCTGAAATTGCCAAGAAACACGGAATTATGCTGATTGTCGATAACACTTTCTATACGCCTCTCTTTCAACAGCCAATCACTCTTGGCGCTGACATTGTTATCCACAGCGCAACCAAATATTTAGGCGGTCATAATGATGTTCTTGCTGGCCTTATTGTTGCTAAAGGAAAAAAACTATGTGAGGACCTGGCGCATTACCATAACAGTACGGGAGCTGTGCTTAGTCCATTTGACTCTTGGCTATTGATGCGCGGTATGAAAACTTTATCGCTCCGAATGAATCGGCATGAGAAAAATGCCAAGGAAGTCGTCCGTTACCTTTCCAATCTTCAAACTGTAACCGACGTTTTTTATCCAGGAAGAGGTGGAATGATCTCTTTTCGCCTAAAAGAAGAGTCATGGATTAATCCATTTTTACAAGGTTTATCCCTTATTACATTTGCCGAAAGCCTTGGAGGAACAGAAAGTTTCATCACCTACCCTGCCACTCAAACACATGCTGATATCCCTGAAGAGACTAGGATTCAAGCAGGTGTTTGCAATCGATTATTGCGTTTTTCAGTTGGAATTGAAGATGCAGAAGATTTGCTTTCAGACCTTGAACAAGCTTTTGTCCACATAAGAGAGGAGATGATTATTTAATGGAGAACAGAGAATATTCCTTTGAAACAAGGCTGTTACACAATCGTCATAAGATTGATTCGAATACTGGCGCTGTGAGTGTAGCGATCCAACATGCGTCAACTTTTCATCAATTTGATATCGATCATTTTGGGAAATATGATTACAGTCGCAGCTCTAATCCGACAAGGAATGCGCTAGAAGAAGTTATTGCGGAACTAGAAGGTGGAACAAATGGATTCGCCTTTTCTTCCGGGATAGCAGCGATTTCAACGGCATTTCTGCTTCTCTCTTCAGGAGATCATGTCGTGATTTCAGAGGATGTTTATGGAGGTACCTATCGATTGATCACCGAAGTCCTGTCACGATACGGAATTGAATATACCTTTGTCGATATGACGAATCTAATCCAAGTAAAACAAGCTATTAAGCCAAATACAGAAGTGCTTTATGTGGAAACACCATCAAATCCTTTATTGAAGGTGACAGACATCAAAGCGGTTAGCAAGTTAGCAAAAGAAAATAATGCCTTAACATTCGTCGATAACACTTTTCTCACTCCTGCCTTGCAAAAACCACTTGAACTAGGGGCTGATGTTGTACTACATAGTGCAACCAAATTTCTATCAGGACATAGCGATGTAGTTGCTGGATTGGCAGTTGTCAAGGATGAAAAATTAGCGAAAAGGCTGGGCTTTTTACAAAATTCGTTTGGGGCTATTCTGGGTGTTCAGGATGCATGGCTCGTGCTAAGAGGTCTCAAGACGCTTCATGTCCGACTCGAACAATCACAAAAATCTGCAATATTACTTGCCGAATTTTTACAAGGTCACCCGCTTATCGATAAGGTTTATTATCCAGCTCTTGAAAGTCATCCACAACATCTGCTTCAAAAAAATCAGGCAGACGGACCAGGTGCGGTTTTATCATTTGAACTTGCCAATGAGGATGCGCTTCGTTCATTTGTTTCGAATGTGAAAATCCCTGTATTTGGAGTAAGCCTTGGGTCTGTAGAGTCGATTTTGTCGTATCCGACTAAAATGTCCCATGTGGCGATGCCAAAAGAGGAAAGAGAAAAAAGTGGCATCAAAAATAGCCTTCTGCGCTTATCAGTCGGCCTTGAAAACCCGAATGATCTTATCAAGGATTTTTCACAAGCCTTTCAGCATGTTCAAGATAGACAATTTATCTATCATGGAGGAGAGCGCCAATGAGTTTTCTGGGGAAATTAAAAAACCAAATTTTAATAGGAGATGGCGCTATGGGTACTCTCCTATACTCGTACGGGACAGATTGTTGCTTTGAGGAACTAAACCTATCCCATCCGGAACAAATTCAAAACATCCATAAAGCGTATATAGGTGCAGGTGCAGATGTGATTCAGACGAACACGTATGCAGCAAATTATTTAAAGCTGCAAAGGTATGGACTGGAAGATTCGGTAAAAGAAATCAATAGTGCCGCTGTCCACAATGCCAAAATAGCAGCTAAGAATGACGCTTATGTTTTTGGGACGATTGGTGGTAATCGGGGAGTAAAGCCCAATTCTATTTCATTAGAGGATCTTAAACGGAGCTTTCGGGAACAGTTATATTGCCTTTTATTAGAAGGGGTTGATGGGATTCTCCTCGAAACTTTCTATGACCTTCAAGAGCTTGAAGCCGTTCTTACAATCACTCGTAAGGAAACAAATCTGCCAATCATTTCACAACTAGCACTTCAAGAGCCAGGGATTTTGCAAGATCAAACACCTGTCAATGAAGCATTATTGAAGCTCGAAAACCTTGGTGCGGATGTCATTGGTCTGAATTGTCGCCTCGGACCACATCATACGTTGTTATCACTTGAACAGATTGAGATTCCAGCACATGCTTTTCTTTCTGCTTATCCAAATGCCAGTCTGCCTGCATATACGGATGGGAAATTTCATTATGAAGGTGATGCGGAGTACTTTCGAAAGTCAGCACTGGCATTCCGCAATGAAGGAGTTGGTCTTCTTGGAGGATGTTGCGGCACTACACCTGAACATATAAGAGCCATTGCTTCCGAATTAAAAAATGTGGTTCCAATTACACAAAAGGTCGTAAAAATAAAACCACCTAAACGAGTTGTGGAAGTAATATCAATAAAAAGGGATTTCCCGCCTCTTGAGAAAATTGTAAAGAAGAAACCATCGATTATTGTTGAGTTAGATCCTCCTCGGAAATTAGATACAACAAAATTTTTCAAGGGAGCAAAAGCTTTAAAAGAAGTGGGAATCGATGCGATTACACTGGCGGATAACTCGCTTGCCTCTGTTCGTATTTCAAATGAGTCATTGGGTTACCTGGTTAAAACTCAACTGGCGATGCGGCCACTCATCCATATAGCTTGCAGGGACCGCAACCTCATCGGTCTGCAATCCCATTTGATGGGCCTGCACACTTTAGGGATGAATGATGTACTGGCGATAACGGGCGATCCTGCTAGAGTCGGCGATTTCCCAGGAGCATCTTCTGTTTATGATGTGTCATCCTTTGAGCTGATTCAAATGATCAAACAACTTAATGAAGGTTTATCTTTTTCAGGAAAAGATCTTGGCCAAAAAACTGCTTTTAGCATTGCGGCTGCTTTTAATCCAAATGTCCGTTATCTAGATAAAGCAGTGCAGCGTCTTGAAAAGAAAGTTCAGCTTGGCGCAGATTATTTTATCTCACAGCCTGTATTTTCAGAGGAAAAATTACTGGAAGTTTACGAATCTACCAAACATCTTAATGCGCCYATATATATTGGTTTAATGCCCTTACTAAGCAGTAAAAACGCTGAGTTTCTTCATAATGAAGTACCTGGAATCAAAATCTCGAAAACGATTCGTGATCGGATGGCAAAATTTAATGATAACCCGGTTCAGGCGGTACAAGAAGGACTTGAAATTACGAAGTCATTAATTGATACAGCATTAGACTTATTCAATGGGATTTATTTAATTACACCATTTTTACGATATGAACTAACCGTTGAGTTAGCTCTATACGCCCGTCAGCGTGCAAGCGAGTTGCAGAGGAACAGAATTGCCGTAAGCACCATTCATTCATTCAACTGAAACGCATCCTCTTATTAGATGGAGGAGGGCAGCTGGACACCTGCTCTTTTCGCAGGTGGCTTCTTTGGATTAATTACGTAAGCAACGTACGATTTGACCAACCTTGCCACAATAGAAGGATGGGTTCCATGTTTGGGACGGTCCTCTTTTCCCTTGTCTTACACCCATAGAGCTGTGAGGGCTCAGATTTTTGAAATTGATTCAAGTATATAAAATGAAATCTCAAGTTGATGATTTCTAATCATCTCTAAAGTTCCTTTTTTCTACTACGTATTATGTCAACTGTTATAACCATCGCTGGACTAACCGTATAATTAATTGCTATAAAAAACGGTGAAGGTAATTATATACTCATCAAAACCATTATTTAATGCTAGATACCTCATTGTTCCTCATCCAACATTGACCATCCCTACCACACGCAAAAATATACACCTGTACAGACGGTTATTATCTTTGTCCAAATTCTATTCCTACGATATTTACTAAAATTTAATAATCTAAACTGAGTCCTTACATCTAATTTTTTTATAACAACCCTATCTTTAAAATGCGGTTACTCTAAATAGGGAGCAAAATTTCTCTCAGCGTCGATTGAAATGTAACCACCTGTTCATCTTCCGTTCACCTAAGATGTATAAACTGAAGATATCAAGTAAAACGGAGGCGTAAAAGATGAATATTGCATGGAAAGAAATTAAAAAGAGTAAAGCAAAATTTATTATTTTAGGATCAATCATATTTCTGGTTAGTTTTTTAACGTTTATCATTTCTGGATTAGCGAATGGGTTATCCCAAGATAATGCAGCTTTAATAAAAGATTTACCGGAGGGTCAATTTTATATGAATGACGATGCGAATGAAACCTATAATCTTTCGAAAATAGATGAAAGCACACAAGATAAAGTATTAAATGACCAGAAGGATGCAGCAGCATTTTCAATTCAGATGGGCTTTGTGAACGATGCAGAAGACAAACAACATAGTGTTGCTTTTGTTACTTCGACTGATTCGAGGTTATTCGAAAAAGTCGGTGAAGGAGAAATCGTATTAGATCGTTCATTGGAAGAAGACGGTATAAAAGTAGGCGATACAATAACGAACAATCAGTTCAGCGGTGAATTCACAGTGAAAGGTTTTGTAGATCAAAAGAAATATAGCCACGCACCTGTCGCTTATATCAATATGGAAAACTACAAAGAAATTTACGGAGTGGACGAAATGCAATTGGTATTCGTAGCTGGGCAAGAAAAAGGACCAGACATTGCGGGATTACAATCATTTTCAAGTAAAGAATTTCTCAATACGATTCCAAGTTATAGCGCAGAACAGATGTCTCTTAATATGATCGTATGGTTTTTAGTCGTCATCAGTGGGATGTTGTTTGCAATCTTTTTCTATATGATGAACGTTCAAAAAATCGGATTATATGGGATTTTGAAAGCACTCGGTGTTAAAACAAGTCGATTATTCGGAATGATGTGGTCACAAATGCTTTTCATTACCGTAATCGCACTTACTTTGTCAGTTGCATTGAGCCAAGGTTTCACCATGATTGCGCCCGAAGGAATGCCTTTCAGTTTAACCCTTCAAACGACTGTCCAATTATCGATTATATTCGTGATCATTGGATTTGTAGGCGCTACGCTTTCAGGCATCCAAATTAAAAAAGTCGAACCACTACAAGCAATTCAACAAGGAGAGGTTTAAGATGACAATCTTCACAATTGATGAAGTCAAAAAAACTTTTATAAATGGCGAAGTGAAAGAACAAGTATTAAAAGGGATCAACCTTTCCCTACATCAAGGTGAAATAACAGCGTTAGTTGGTGCCTCAGGTTCCGGTAAAAGTACGATTCTTACGATAGCTGCGGGTCTTCAACGCGCAACGGACGGGCAAGTTCTTTTCAATAAAAAAAACATGACTGACATGAGTCAGGAGCAAATCCGGAAAATCCGGGCAAGTGAGTTCGGATTCGTCTTTCAATCCTCTCATCTCGTCCCTTTTCTGACTGTAGAAGAACAACTGATGCTGATGCTAGATGTTTCGGGAACAAAGATGAAAAAAAAGGAACAAAAAGTTGAAGTTTCAAAAATACTCAAATTGATTGACATGGATCATCGTAGGGATGCCTACCCAGCTTCATTATCGGGAGGAGAAAAACAGCGTGTGGCGATTGCACGTGCAATCATCCACAAACCCAAAATGCTTTTTGCGGATGAACCCACTGCAAGTTTAGACTCAAAAAGATCGAAGGACGTAATGACGTTAATACGAGAATTGACTAAAACGTTGAGTATTACAACGTTGATGGTAACCCATGATGAAGAAATGCTTTCGTATGCTGATCATGTCATTACAATGAAAGATGGGCTGATATTGTAAAGTGAATATTTATAAAATAGGCCGAGAGCATACAATATCTTTTGTAAATGAATAGAAGAATTAAACTATGATAGAAACATATCCCTTTTAAGTGACTTTCAAAATCGTTCGTAAAAGCACAACTTTTACGAACGATTCAAAATTGATCTTATTTAGTCTTTTATACAGTTCGTAAAACTGCATATTTTCAACAAACGGGCGCGATTGTGAAGTAACGAAAGCCGAATTTCTCACTTATAATACTGAGAAATTCGGCTTTTTTAAATATTGAGGTATCCTTAACGTTGTAAATCCTCATTTTCCTATGCCAGGAAAAGTATCAGACTTCATTATGAATAGCCCACCTTTTTAAATTGTGCATGCATGACTCTGTCTTCAGCTTCAGGCGGAGTTGGAAATCGGCTTCACCAAACGTTTGGTTCCCATGAACTTCTCCATCGCATACTTCTTCGTAATACTCTAATGCCTCCCTTGCGTTGCCATCAAATGTGAAATAAGGTGTTGATTGCCGCTTCATCACACTCCAGTCATCTTTAATCCCGCAAGTATCTTTTTTGATCTACTTCACAAAAAATAACAATAACGTTTGTTTGCTAATTTTGTTCAGCTTTCAATGGTAGATTGAAAAAACAAAAAATAATTATTTTTTTTTCAAACCGTTTGATGGTTTGTCTCGTTACCTATAGTACAAACAAATTTTTCAAGAAAGGAGAGAAGCAAGACATGAAGAAAACGGTTATTTTTGTTGGATTAATATCATTCATGCTTGTCTTGTTAGGGTTTTCAGCAGCAATGGATTCTAACCGGGGGCAAGCTGCCGATGATGTTGTGAAAATTTACGGCCCAGGTGGACCTCTTGGACCAATCAAGGAACTGGCGGAGCAGTTTACTAACGAAACGGGGATAAAGGTCGAAGTAACAGCGGGCCCCGAAGCAAAATGGATTGATCAAGCCAAACAGGATGCCGACATTATTTATGGAGGTTCCGAGTATATGCTGACTGATTTTATGCTTAACCATCCGGGAATCATTAATGAAAAAACCCGTACAGAATTGTATCCGCGGGCAGCGGGAATTTTAGTCAGAAAAGGAAATCCTAAAAAGATACAGTCTTTGGAGGATTTAACGAAGAATGGCGTAAATATTGTAGATGTTAATGGGGCTGGACAACTGGGGTTATGGGAGGATTTAGCAGGAAGAAAAGGGCTTATTCCTGGAATTAGTAGCAATATTGTTATTTCAGTAAAATCCAGCGCAGAAGCTATCGATTTATGGAAGACAAATTCTAAATACGACGCCTGGATTACATATGAATCCTGGCATTACCGACTGTCAGATGTGACAGAACTGGTTCAGTTCCCTGATGAAGACACGCTCTATAGAGGAACTCCCATAAGTATAACTAGCAATACTAACAATAAGAAAGAAGCAAAGCAATTTATCGATTATTTAAAATCAGATGTCTCCCATCAAGTGTTTCAAAAATGGGGCTGGAAATAAACAGGAGAAGGAGTGGGGTTAAATGAAAAAGCGGATGTTTATTTTAACGAATTTTGCAATGGTGCTGTTTTTAGCGGCATGTGGAAATAATGCTCAAGATTCTGCCAAGGAGGATCAAGTGGTTAATGGCGCAGTCGAGGAAACCGCCGAGAGCCTGAAGTTATTGGAAAATGAGAAAACGGGCAAGTACCTGGCTGATTCCAATGGAATGACACTGTACTATTTTAAAAAGGATGAACCTGGAAAAAGCAATTGTGCTGGTGAATGTTTAGAAAATTGGCCGCCGTTCACGGAAAAAGATTTTGATGTGCCGGAGGGCTTTGACAAAAAAGACTTTGGAACAATTAAAAGAGAAGACACTGGGGCAGAGCAGGTTGCTTACAAAGGATTTCCGCTCTACTATTTTGTAAATGATAAGCAAGAGGGCCATGTCAATGGTGAAGGTGTGAAAGATGTTTGGTATATTGTAAATAATGAAACGGTTTTTCCACAATAAGTAAACAACAGGAACGATCAAACTCGTGATCGTTCCTGTTGTTCATTTCCCAAAATTGCTTGGTGAGGAGTGCAGGTGCCATTGAAAAGAAAACTTGATAAAGAATTAATGGCATTGGTAATGAAAAAGCATCATCCTGCTATGGAAGAGCTTTATGACCGGTATATTAAATTAATCTATGGCTTTGTTTTTAAATTCACAAATGGAAATGAAGAAAAAACGAAAGAGATTGTGCAGTTGGTTTTTTTAAAGCTTTGGACGACAAAAAGCAGTTATAACTCCCAAAAAGGAGTTTTTGTGAATTGGCTTTTGACTGTTACACGGAATGCGTGCGTGGATTACGTTCGTAAAGACAGTATTCATATTCGGAATAACAAGCAAATGGATATGGGTCAGCCAATTGATATAGAAGACCCGAATAATGGGATAGAAAATAGACTTATTTACAGTGAAATTGCCAAAGCAAAAAATAAGTTAAGTAAGCCGCAAAAAAGAGTAATTGATTTACTATATTGGAAAGGCTATTCGCTAACGGAAATTGCCAAAATTGAAAACGAACCGATTGGAACGATCAAGAGCAGACTTCATCAGTCTCTCAAACAGTTGAAGAAGTATTTGGAGGTAGGTGATTTGTAAATGAGTATAGAATGCGATAACCTGCTTTTATTTATATCGGATGAACTGAAGGAAAAAGAAAAAAAGGCATTCGCGGAACATTTAACCTATTGCCCAGAATGCACCAGGGAGTATGATCAAATGACAGAAGCCTGGAAATCATTAAAGTGGGATTTTGAAGTAATTGAACCCCCTGCTTCCCTAAAAGCGGAAGTGATGAATTTTGTTTTTGAGCGTAATAATGAAATTCCTGTGCGAAAGGTGAATAAATGGAACAGCCTTTTCCGTAGGCAGTTTACTCCTGTAACTTCAGGACTCTTGCTGGCCACTATGGTTTTAGTGAYTGTCCTGTTGTATTCCAATATCCAACTAAAAAAAGAAACCGCAGCTATTGATCTCCCGGTAGAGGTTGAAACGACACTTTTTTTACAGCCTGCTGATAAGACGGTTGGAAATATGAATACAGGCGGAGCTGCATACATATTGCAGCAAGGTGAAGAAAGAAGCTTAGTCGTACAGATTCGGAATTTGCCTGCGCTGCAAGAATCCGAGGCTTACCAAGTATGGCTGCTGAATGATGGCGAACGGACAAATGCAGGAACTTTCAAGCCTGATGAAGCTGGTACAGGACTGTTGACTTACAGACTTACACCAAATGATTATTTTGATCAAATTGGCATCACGAAAGAACCTGACCCAAATGGTACCCAGCCGAGAGGTAAAAAGATAGTTGGATCTTCATGATAATTAATTTTCACGTCCCTGGGAACGAATCAATTATGACTATTCCAATACCGGAATTTTTATAAATAAGTTACCATGCATCAGGCGGTGTCTATTTGTTTATGCATTTGTAGTGAATAATTTGATTTGTTTCTATCCCAGGGACGCGAATTAAGCGAAACAGACCAAGAACCGCATAGCAATAGATGCTCGAAACACTGATTTGGAAGGATTTTCCATGCGCTTTCCGGTAGCGATTGACAATTTTTTCAAGTGACCAGCCCATCTTGAGATGAATGAGGATATGATCAATCAGCTCAAGATACACCGCACGCTTACAGCCGTAATTTTCTCTCTTGGTTTCATAATCATCTGTGCCTGAATGGTAGTGTAAGGCGAAACACTTGCAAGCTCATAATTGATGGTGCTTTTGCTTCTTTTCAACTGCCTAGCTATATAGGAAAGTGATTTTCCATTCAGTGTGTACGCTTCGATTAATACGCCTTAACTACTGTGTACCCTAATGATCTATTTTTATTTTTAACCGTTCGACTTAATATGATAATCTACATAACGAAAAAGGGAAAAGCAAATCTAGCGCTTTTCCCTGTTTTGCAGTGCCCTCTTAATTTATGGCTTTTTTTGCTTTTCCATTCCTACCTCCCTTCATTTGACCACGAATAGTAAACCTTATACAAGTTTGAAGAAATGAAAAAGATAGTATCCAATTAGGGCAACAAGTACGCCAGTTCCAACGTATTTTAAAGCGTAACCAGTTCGTGCATCCTCGCATGACCAAAAAGCTGAAAATGTATCATCACCAGCAAGCGAAATCAGAACCAAATGAAAATAAGCTGACAGAGTGTGAAAAAGAAATACTGTTTGAGTTGGTCAAAGGTCTTAGCAACAAAGAAATTGCTGAAGATTTATTTATGAGTGACAAGAAAGCTGAATGTGAAAAGCCGTTCACAGGCGGTCATTTATGCCGTTCGAAATCAACTTGTACCGTTTTCTTATTAAAAATCACTTATAAAAAAATGTCCTGTCCCTTATTATGTCACTCTTGGTATAGTACTTTTGTTTTAAGCAGGTATAGAACCAAGAACAGCAAAAGATACATCCTATGTTTAATTTTCAGAAAAGTAGAAATGTGGGATGATAAGGGTYAATTGGGCGATTTTTCTGAATATTGAATGAATAAATGTTGAATAAACTYCCAGTTGATACTAGATTAGTTGAAAAATTTTAATAACYTRATGTTGAAAGACAGATCAGTGTATTAAATGTGAAGTTAAGTCATCAGCACGAAACCTTTACATTTTTACAAATATATTAATCTACTATTTAGTTAGGCAGGGGAGAGGTTTAATGMGGAAAAGGAGAAACAAAAAAAWTATTATTAGAATCATTGTTTCGTAAWTCATTGCACTACATATGTAATAAAGTGACTGGGAGGAAAGAAAATGGAAAAAAAAGCAAACAACAAAAGTAAGGTCTTAAAAAGCTTAGCTRTATTTGCTCTATCATCTAGTTTTATTTTAGGTTCACTTGGACATGTATCAAATGTTACCAATGCTGCTGGTAATACGAATGTTGAAAATATACTTGCTAATTTAACACCAGAACAAAGAGCAGCACTTAACCAGATGACTACAAATGAATCAACAGGTCTTCAAATTTCTTCAGATACAGATTTA
Source organism: Paenisporosarcina sp. P5_A11 (assembly GCF_056400705.1). Taxonomy (NCBI): domain Bacteria; kingdom Bacillati; phylum Bacillota; class Bacilli; order Caryophanales; family Caryophanaceae; genus Paenisporosarcina; species Paenisporosarcina sp. P5_A11. Next base: position 13,284 of record NZ_JBFUKT010000028.1, on the reverse strand, counting down.
AATTCTACGAAACAAACTTCTGTCATTATTGAGTTTGTGAATAAGCCTGCCAAAGTCGCACAAATTGAAGCAAGTGTAGAGGGAAAACAATTATCTACGGAAGATGCATCAAATTTAGTTGATAAAAATCATTCTACTTTCAAAACAGATATCCAACAATTATTATCAGAGGATAAAAAAAAGGTAGAATTTAAAATTAATCGTTCCTTTAAAAATGCATTTAATGGTGTTTCAATGAGTCTCCCAGCAAATCAAATTCAAAACCTATTAAAATCAAAAGTAGTAAAATCAGTTTGGAGCAACGAAACATTTATAATAGACCCACCTGCCGCGGATAGCGAACAATTAAAAGCGGATGAAGCAAATGTGGCGAATTATGCGCCTTATGATGGACTAGATCGTCTACATGCAGAAGGCTTTACTGGTAAAGGAATTAAAGTCGGGATACTTGATACAGGAATGGATTACAACCATCCTGACTTAAAGGATGCCTATAAAGGTGGATTTGATTTTGTCGATGATGATAATGATCCAATGGAAACAACTTATGCCGATTGGAAAAAATCAGGTAAACCAGAAATAGGTAGTGGTCGTGTCTACTATACTGAACATGGTACACATGTTGCGGGTATTATTGGCGGCCGAGGTTTAGCAGATAGTGAATATAAAACATTAGGTGCAGCACCAGAAGCTGATCTATATGCTTATCGTGTTCTTGGTGCATATGGGTCAGGTACAAGTGATGACATTTTGGCCGGAATTGATCGTGCTGTGAAGGACGGTATGGATGTTATTAATATGTCATTAGGCAATTCTTTAAATGATCCCCTTTACGCGACTTCCATTGCTGTAAATAATGCCGTTTTAAGTGGGGTAACGACCGTTGTGGCAGCAGGGAATAGTGGAGATAAAATGTATACATTAGGTTCACCTGGAGCTGCGGCATTGGCCTTAACGGTTGGTGCATCTACTGTTGCACTTGATGTCTATCAATTTGATGGTGTACAGAATGGGGTCAATTATTCATTAAGACAGCTAGCAAGAAACTATAAAGATGACTTAACGCAATTAAAAGGAAAAACCTATCAACTTGTTGATGTTGGACTAGGTAGACCTGCTGAATTTAATGGAAAGATTTTAGATGGTAATATCGCGCTCATTAAGCGGGGCTCGATTGCCTTAATAGATAAAATTAAAAATGCAAAAGCAAAAGGTGCCATTGGGGTACTTATGTATAATGATGAAATAAATAGTGCAGAAGGTTCCATCCAGACATTTTTAGGTGAATCAGTAGATGCGGTTCCTACATTCTCTGTCACAAACACGGAAGGACTAGCTATCTTAGCAGCCGTTAAAGCGGGTAAAACAGATATTACTTTCGGCGATTATTCGAAAGTAAAAACGTCTGGCAATGAATTAGCAGCTTTCAGTTCAAGAGGTCCATCACGTGTAAATTATGATATTAAACCAGAGGTAGTAGCACCTGGTGCTGCCATTCTTTCCACTGTTCCATTTTATATAAATGATAAAACAGTCGATGGGTCTAAACCAGAGGACTATAAATATAGCTACTCCCGTTTATCCGGTACGTCCATGGCAACACCTTATGTGGCAGGTGTATCCGCGTTACTATTACAAGCGAACGACAATCTTGAACCATCAGACATTAAATCTATTTTAATGAATACAGCTGATCCGCTATCAAAAGATTATAGTGTATTTGAAGTCGGTAGTGGTCAAGTGGATGCCTATGAAGCCGTTCACTCAAATGTTGAGATTCAAGTAGATGATCGAACAGCTACTCTTAAGCATAAAAATGAGAAAACAATAAGAGAATTAACTGGTGGATTTAGCTTTGGCTCGATTGGGTTTGATGACCAGGATATTTCAGAAGTTAGAAATTTTATGTTAAATAATCGAAGTGAAAAAGCTAAAACATTTAATGTGAATGTGAAATTCCAAACTGGAATAAGAGACTCAAAGGATGCAGCTTTAAATAATGTCACATTAGATGGGCCAACTTCAGTCAATATAGAAGGAAATAGCCAGAGAGTCATCAAATTTAATCTGTCTATTCCAAAAACAGCTGAAAAAGGAACATATGAGGGATATATCGTATTGACAAATAATGAAGATCCAACGGAAAACTACCAAATTCCATTTGGTGGACGAGTAGTAAACGAAGGAATTGATACATTTTCTATTATTAATCCTATGTACTCGGATGATACAGCTTGGCCAGAAAATGCCATGCCTTACCTTGGATTTAAGTTCCAATTAAAGTCACATTTGAGGACTTTAGATGTAGTATTACAAGATGCCAAAACGGGTGAAGATCTTGGATTAGTTGGATCTTACAATGCCCTATTATTGAATGAAAACCAACTAATGACTAATTCTAGTGGATTCGCTGGGGCATACTATCCGTATACAGGTGATAAGAAAAATCCGATTAGCGATCAATTTGTCATTGCCAAAACAGGTTCATACAAATTAAAAATGATTGGTACAAATAATCAAGGGAAAACATTCACTAAAGAAGCCGCTTTCATCTTTGAGGTTGGAGCGCCAACGATGACCTCCACCTTTGATTCGTTAGATCAAAAAGTGATTGAATATAATTTAAGTCAGCTTGATTCAAAAGGACAATTTTTATATGACTTTAATATCAATGTAAATGATCCTGAAGCGGAAGAGGCAAAGCGCTTAGGTATTCCTGTTGATCAATCAAACAATTCAGTTGTTTCCTTTTACAATGGACCATGGCCATATGCTCCAATCTACACTGATAAAAATGGAAATTACAAGGATCAAATCCTTGTCAAACAGCAAGCCGCACCTTTAAAAGTTCAGTTCTATGGAATGGATGCTGCGAGAAACTTTACTGCAGATGCTACGGCAATGCTACGGGTAGCATTTGTTACTGATACTAGACCCTATTATTATTTAAAAGCAAATAAACAATCGATTTCGACTGGAGATACGGTCAATTATTCGATACGTTCGAATAATATTAAAAACTTAAAAACTGCAAAGATGACGATTCCAGTCATGAAAGACCATGGAGACTTAGGAACCATTAAAAATGTCGTTGTAAATGATGCAGTGAAGCAATTTGGTAATTCAGAAGTAACTGTAACAACCACATCAGATACGTTAAATACGTACTATACGATTACATTTAACTACTTAGGAACTAAGGCTTTACCAGAAGATATGCAGTTGGTAAATTTCGACTTACAAACATCTAACATTTATTCGAAAGGTTCGCCTATCAACTGGTTTGAAAATGAGATGAAAGGAACGACCATAGATCAATCCAATGTACAAACTAATAATGTTTATACTTATATTGAGACTTTTAAACTGAAACCAACCTACTCAAGGTTATGGGGTTCATTACAATTTGAGGGCATGCTTGATCCTTTAACAGGCGGGCGGAACAACGCATTAGACCACAGAACCATTGGCGCAAAAGTTACAGTCACGTCTTATGATGGAAACACAGTTGTTGAAGCTCCTCTTACAAACAAATCTGGTAGTTACGTTGCTGGTGGAATGAAAGCTGATAATAATCCATATACAGTGACTCTTGATGTACCAGGTCATTTTACGATTTCTAAGTCTCTAGTGTTATCATATGACGTTCGAGGTGAAATAATTGGAAGGGACATGAGTTATTTATTATCTCCAGCTAAAGCAGGAGATGTCAATAAAGATAATGTCATTGATGTATTAGATGCAATCGAGCTTCAAAAAAATTGGGGTAAAAATACATCAGGGTCCGACTTGAACTTCGACGGCACAGTTGATAAAAAGGATATGGACTATGTTATTAAAAACTATGGATCACAAAATGACTCTGTTCCAAATGCACCTAAGGCGAAAGATACGTATAAGGGTGTTACGTTGGATTTGGTGTTAAGTCAGTTAGGTTTAAAATAATCCTTTTCTAGTTTCTATAATCAAAYGAAGAACCATTTTATGACTTACTACAGTAAATAGACAGTAATTAAATAGGATTTTAAGAAACCTTAGCCCTTTATTTTATTGGGTTAAGGTTTTTTAATTACTTTTGAAATCAATCTCTCTGCGTCCAAAAAGCATCGGTTCCATAAGGGTACATATTGACAGGATACAAAAGATCGCTGAACTGCTTTGATTTAAAAACGAAAACAAGAATAAGATGTTTGATTTTCTTTTTACGGCCATTTTTAAAACTAATTAGCTTTTCCAATCGAAAGAGGACAGCTCTTATTCAAAAAACAAGTGCTTTATTTGAAGATTCATTAGCTCTTTAAGCAGCTCTTTGTTTATTTGAAAAGGCTACTGAGTGAACTTAATGATATAAAAGGGTAAAAAAAGGAAAGGAATGTCTCTTATGATAAGTGACATTCCTTTTTTTAGGATTGATTAGTAATTCCGCCATTATTAAAGCTTTATTAGTTTGCTTTATTTTAATGTAATAGTTAAACAATACTTTTATCAACAATGCAGCATTAAAAGGAGGTATACCAGTTATTACCGGAGGAAATGCATGGTAAAAACAAAACTTTTAATCGCCTCTCTCCTCCATCTGATCCAACAATGAGTAAAATATAAACTTAATTGTTCATTCAATAGGTATCATGAGACGAAATATAGTTTCATGCGGTGAGGTTGATACTAAGAACAATTCACAATTATTAGCTTCAGCAAGTAATCGGCTTAATGGTAATCCAAGTCCTAATCCCTGCTTCTTCTTTCTTTTACTGTCTCCTCGATAATATCGTTCAAAAATATAAGGAATTTCTGGTTCTGCAATCCCTTTACCATTATCTAAAATATCAAGGTATAGCTTTTTGTCTTCAATAGTCATACTTAAGGTGATTTTAGTAGTTTCTGCTCCTGCACTATTCATTAAGAGGTTAAGTAGAATTTGCTTAATTTGACCTCTATCTGCTACTATTTTCAGTGGTTTGATTAAAGGAGAGGCATCAAATTCTATATCTTTAAAACCTTCTATGGAATGAACCTGTTGCATTACCTCTTCTATTACCTCCCAGAGAGGGAATAATACAAACTCTCCATGAACAGTGCTGGATTCTAATGACGCAAAATCTAATAAATCTTCTACCATTTTTTGCATTCTCTTAGCTTCTTCTAACGTTGTTACTAAAAATTGATCCGCTGTTTCCCCTGTGACAATACCTCCTTGGACGGCTTGAATCATCCCACGAATCGAAGTAACAGGGGTTCTTAATTCATGAGAAACGCCTGCAAGTAAATCAGTTCTCATTTGTTCAAGTTGTTGCAAACGCTTTGTCATTATCTTAAAAGAAGAAAATAGTTGTTGTAATTCAGCCTCTTTTACTTTGGTTGCTGAAGGAAGATTCGGTGAGTAATCTCCTTCTGAAACTTTTCTTGCAGCTTCAGTTAATTGATATAAGGGAAGTATTAATTTTCTAGAAAGATGGTATATTACAAGCCAACCTCCAAATGCGATACCTAAAATAATGAGCACAAGAAGTCCATAGGTTTCTATATTTTCTGAAAACAATTCTGGTGAAGGGGTACTTAAATATAAAGCACCAATAACATTCCCATCTTTACTTAGAGGCATGCCAACACGCAGCCATGTAGCATCTTTATATTCAATTTTTTCTTTAGTCTTTTTACCGCGTAGAACACTTTCTATAGTAGGTGGTGTTTTAGCAAGAGTCTCGGATATTGATATATCTAGACTCGAAAAGTTAACAAGATTATGACCCTCTTCATTAAAAACTTGCATAAAATCTTGAGCAACCGGTCGCGCTACTTCCGTTGCTATTGCGGGTGTAGAAGGTGCAGCAGGTGTGATAGGTAATTGATCTTGCTGAAAATTTGGTTGTGATTGTATTATATCTATAGCGCGTATATATGAATCACTAAGTTGTTCAGCTCTCGCCTGTAGTATTTGAAAACTTTGTTGATTTTGATTTACTTTTAGCAATACACCAGCGATAATCCCTAAAATGATAAGAATGGCTATTAGTACACCCGCATATCTTCGAGTCCAAAAACGAAGTAAAGGGATACTTTTATCAGACTGTAAGCTAGTTAACACGTATCATATACCCCGTTCCACGTACTGTTTTAATTTCGCCCTCATCTGATGACCAATCACACAAGTGTTGACGAATTCTTTTAATTGAAGCATCTACAGCTCTATCTGCACCGTTATAATTCATACCCCAAACATAATCCAATAGTTGATCACGAGTAAAGCATTGATTGGGGTGTTTTCCTAGGAAAGCAAGCAGTCCCCAATCACGTGGTGACAAAGGAATTAATTCATCATAAAAAGAGGCTGTATGAGTTGTAAGATTTATTACAAGATGGCCTAATCTAATTATTTCATTATCTTCTAAATGTGAGGAACGGCGTAATACAGCTTGAACTCGAGCCACAACTTCCTCAGGATCGAATGGTTTTGTGATATAATCATCAGCCCCTTGTCCAAGCCCTGCTAGTCTTTCGGGCACACTACCTCTAGCTGTTAGGATAATGACAGGACAACTACCATATTGACGGATTTGTTTTAGAATCTCGAGCCCATCATTTTGAGGCAACATCAAATCCAAAAGTACCAATGAAGGTTTATAATTTAAAAAAAATTGAACTACATTACCTTCGCCTGAATGGGAAGCCACCGAAAAATCCTTTCTTTCCAAATATACTTTTACTATCTGAACAATTGGTAATTCGTCCTCAATAAGTAAGATGCGCTTCACTACAAAACATCCTTTCTACGATACTTTGAAAAATAAGGGCTAAGTTGTTAGTGTATAGCTGGAATATGTCGATAAAATGACAACGCCTCATTATTTCCTATCTAAGCAAGTGATTTGACTGTAGGTTACTGCCCGTATGTCAGGGTGATACACTACATTTTTTACATCGTCATATTGTTGTCACATTAATTAGGTAAATTTGAAGTGTGGGAAACAACATCCCATACTTTATCGCAGAGCGATTAAAAATAAGGAGGAATCTGAAATGAAAAAAATTCTATTAGTAGGCGCAACGACATTAGCAGTTTCACTAATTGCAGGATCAGCTTTAGCTTCTCCACTTTTTGAAGAGGAATCGACACCAGCAGTAGAATCGACACCAGCAGTAAAAGTGACACCAAAAGAAGAAAAAACAACAAAAGAGGGATCGACACCAACTGTTGAATCCACACCAGCAGCAGTAGTGACACCAGCATTTGAAGCGACAAAAAAAGAAACTGTAACAAAGTAGCCTATCAAATCGAAAAATTTTAGTAATCTGAGCTTTAAAGAGTATCCTTAACATGGTTGCAAGTACAATTCCACCTCAACCAACAAAAGAACTCGGTGCATATAGTTAGAAACTAATCCGGATCAGCTCGCTCTTTATCTGTTTAACGAAGTAGAAGTAACGGATTAGATAGTACTTTATCAACTCTTACATTAGTTAAAGACAATTCCAACTGATTGCCAGGTCCTAAAGAARACTAATTAAAGTATAGAGCAAAGCGCCCATGTAAAAACGTGGGCGCCATTTGACGTTTACGAAGTAATGATTCACAACGGCTCTTAGTCATGTACATGTTTTGATCAAGACCCACTAGTTAAGACGACATGAAAGCAAGTTCCGTTACTTTAATTGTTAGTAACAGTAATCGTACCGATATGCTTTTTGATAATGCTGTCAACAGTTGAAAGACCTAAGCCTGTACCACCCAGTTGACGGGAGCGTGATTTGTCAACACGATAAAAAAGTTCTGTTTGTATTTGTCAGCAATACCGATGCCTGTATCTATAATTTTGATTGAAACCTGTTCCTTACTTAATCTGTTTACAAAAACCTCAACGGTGCAGCCGTCAATATTGTACTTAATTCCGTTTTTCACAAGGTTGTAAAAAGCACGATACAAATACCAAAAACAACGCTATTATCACAATCTAAGGTCATTGTAACATTCTTATCTTTAGCGATATGAGAAAGCACGGAAACAATACCCTCAACAATATCCTTTAAGTAAATGCGCTGCAGCTTTAAGGTGAATAGCTTTTCTTTTGCCCACCTGATTGATCGACTTTTACATAATCCAAATATCTTGTCTGTAATTATTTCTTCACTTACTCTCAAATATCCTCGTTCTTCCAAGTTAGGAGACATGAGTTTGATAATGCCCTGTAGCTTCTAAAACTATTGAAGGTTTTTTACCAGTTACTCTTAATTAAATATCACTTATAAAAAAATGTCCTGACCCTTATTATATCGCTCTTGGTATAGTGCCTTTGTTTTATGTAGGTATAGTACCAATAGCAACAAAAGTTACTACCTAAGTTTAATTTTCAGAAAAGTAGAAATGTGGGATGATGAAGTTAATTGATTGATAGTTCTGAATATTGAATAACTGTTTAATAAACTCAGTAAATGCTAGATTAGTTGAAAAATTTTAATAACCTGATGTTGAAAGTCAGATCAGTGTATTAAATGTGAAGTTAAGTGATTAACACGAAACCATCACATTTTTACAAATATATTAATCTACTATTTAGTAAGAAAAAGGGGGAAATTTAATGAAGAAGAGGAGAAACAAAAAAATTGTTAATGTAATGACCGTAGGATTGGTATCTGCAGTACTTTTGTCAACAAGTACTGGTAATTCATTTGCTTATGATGCCACCACCGCCAAAACRCCGGCCACCCAGTCGTCCCAGCAACTGCAGAACAACAAAGTTGTCGACTCGCACACTGTTACCCTTATCACGGGCGAAGTTGTGATGCTGGAAAAAAACGCCGACGGCTTGCAATCAGCAACGCTTGCTCCAAACCCTGATGGAACCGAAGTGGGTGTAACCACGTTGAGTTTGGGAGACGATTTCTACCTCATCCCGGATAAGGCACAACCGTACCTAGCAGCAGATGAGCTTGACCGCGAGTTGTTTAATATCACCAAGTTGGTCGAGTACGGCTACGACGACGCTCACGTCTCCGATATCCCGTTGATCGCGACTTACTCAGGCACAGAAAGTCATACGGACGAAGCGTTAGAACAGGCTGCTCCGGCAGGTTCAAAAAAGGACAAGGTATTAGATAGCGCTAATGGTGTGGCGCTAAAGGCGAGCAAGTCGATGTCAGCGAAGTTCTGGGAAGCGGTAGACGATGACAGTGCCAAAGCTGCGACCGCACCGAAACTTGCCGATGGCATAAACAAGTTGTGGCTTGACAAACCGGTGCAAGTGATGTTGGACAAGAGTGTTCCACAAATTGGAGCACCTACAGCATGGGCGGCAGGGTATGATGGCACAGGCGTGAAAGTGGCTATCTTAGATACTGGGATCGATCCGGATCATGCTGATGTTAAAAATGCTATCGCTGAAGCGAAGAGTTTCGTACCGGGTGAAGATTATGTAGATCACCACGGGCACGGTACGCATGTTGCTTCGACTGTCGCGGGATCAGGCGCAGCTTCTGGAGGTAAATATAAGGGCGTAGCTCCAGGTGCAAAACTTCTAATTGGGAAGGTGCTTAGCAACGCAGGATCAGGTTCTACATCCAGTATCATCGAAGCAATGCAATGGGCAGTTCAGGAAAAGGCCGATGTTGTCAGTATGAGCATTGGTTCGGAAGAACCAAGCGACGGAACAGATCCACTGAGTCAAGCGGTCAACAATTTGAGTGATACAAGCAACACACTATTTGTTATTGCTGCAGGTAATGCGGGTCCAGATAAGAGAACCATTGCAGCACCAGGGGCAGCCGAAAAAGCATTGACCGTTGGGGCAGTTGACAAAAGCGCAAACGAATTTTTGGCTAATTTCTCAAGTCGCGGTCCTGTTATCAATAATTTCAGAGCTAAACCTGAGATTACGGCACCAGGAGTAGCAATCGTAGCTGCTCGTGCAGCAGGAACCACTATGGGTACGGCCGTTGATAACTACTACACTAGTGCCAATGGTACATCAATGGCTACACCACATGTTTCCGGTGCTGCAGCCATTCTGAAACAAAGACACCCTGATTGGTCAGGAGACCATATTAAGCAGGTATTAACTGGTACTGCAGTAGCAAATACCCGCTACTCAGCTAATCAACAAGGTGGCGGACGTGTAGATATCACGAAAGCCTTAGAGGCTAACGTGTATAGCAGTCCTGCAGTTGTCAGTATGGGAGCCGGGTTTGTTGATACTAAACCAATAGAAAAGACATATAATTATGTCAACCCAACCGACAGTGATATGACATTGAATCTCGTCATGACAGCCAAGAATGAGAATCAAACAGCGGCACCGGCTGGAATGTTCACACTCAGCAAGTCAGTTGTCACTGTCCCAGCACATGGCAACAGTGAGATGAAGGTAACATTTGATACATCGCTTGGCACTGTTGCCGATTATCAAGCAGTGGTAAAAGCTACTTCAAGTGACGGTAAAATCATTAACACGACTATTGGTGGAACAAAAACAGAACCATTAGTTGATTTAGTTATTAATGAGATCGATCGCAACGGAAAACCGGCTGGAGGCGATATGGTGTGGTTCAACCATGACTCGGGGGTTGGTAAACAGGTATATCCTAATAGCAGCGGGAAGACCACATTATCCTTGCAGCCGGGACGTTACGCGGTAATTAGTACACTAAACACAAATGACGAGGCCGGAATAGCTCAGAACTATACCCTAGCCTCAGTGCCTATGATAGAGCTAAAGAGTAAGGAGAATCAAGAAATCACGTTTGATGCCCGATTAGCCAAGGAGGTAAAAGTTACAACGCCTAAGGAGTCCGAAAAGCACTCTTGGAAAATGGGAGTCCGCGAGCGGTTGGACACAAACCACTTCGGATTTGACTACATGAGGAATTTTAATGGCGAAACTCCCGCCTACGTGTTGCCAGTCAAGGCGCCAAATAATGTTGGCTTGTTCGAGTTCAACTTCCATTCTCGCAACTATGCCCCTGCAATCGAGGCATCCTATGATGACAATAAGAACGAGTCGATTCCGCTTGTGCCAGTGTTCTTTGCGCATAAGTTGGACGGCGATAAGACACTCCAAGCGGTCAACGTCGGCGTGGCACTACCAGCGGATCTCAGCGGCATAGACATCCATGGAAAGCTAGCGGTCATCACCCGCGATTCGAAACAGAATCCGAGAGACCAAATAAAAGCAGTAATGGGTGCTGGCGCCGCAGGAGTGATCGTCGTCAATAACAACGGGGAGAGGGTCAATCTAGGTGTATATACAATTGACAATGTCGTCATCCCGGCCTATACTCTTGGCCAAAGCGACGGAGAAGTGCTCTTCAACAGAATCGCCAATGGTCCTACCTGGATCAAGCTGCATGGAATCGCTAACAGTCCGTACGTGTACAATTATGCGTCGATGATTAATGGTGAAATTCCGGATAACCCTGTAGACGCGGTGACAGAAGAAAACTCTGCCGTAGTGAATGCCCACTACCGCAGGCCAAATGGCTGGTTGAAATCTGGCGACTGGGCTGTGGCATTACGTAAGGACGAAGGTGGCTTCTTTGCGCTCTTGGATAAATTCGAGGAAAAAACACCGGACCGGGAAGAGTGGTACTCCACAGGCAACAAGACGGATATGAATAGTATGAGATGGCTCCATCTGTACTATCCGGACGTTACTGATATTACACGTAACATGAAGGACACAGTTCGCATCTACTCACCGGGCGACAAGAAAGAAGAGACTTGGATGGGCGCGGCGAACGCTCCAACTGGACCGGATAATACCTGGGCGTATCGCGAGGGAGACACCTTAAACCTTAACATAACTAATGATAACGGTGATAGCGAGCCGGGGCACTGGAGCTGGTTTGCAAATGGGAAAGACTTCTCCACTTGGGGGTTGTATCAAGACGGGAAACTTCTCGCTAAGGGACCGGACACTACTTACCAAAGAAAGTACCCTGTCAGCACTGAACCGGCAACTTATAAGATCACATCGGACACATCGCACCCAGAATGGTTCGGGTTCTCTCTGGCTACAACAACCAGCACAGCTTGGACATTCAAGTCCCAGCGACCAACAGATGGGCAAGAAAACCTTGCGCTACTGTGGCCGAGGTATAACATTGGCCTAGATAATGAGAACCAGGCAAAGGGTGGCATTACCGACCACTTTGACCTGTCATTCGTCACTCAATCAGGTGTTACTCCAGACATTCAAGGGGTAGAGGTCGAAGTATCCACGGACGACGGCAACACATGGAGCAAAACAAAAGTGGATAACCGAAAAGATGGCCACTACAAAGTGTGGGTGAAAAACCCAGCATCAGGTTACGTTTCGCTTCGCATCAAGGCATGGGACGCAAACGGTAGCCAGATCGAACAGACTATAATTAAGACCTACGCTGTGAGCAAACACAAGCGGTAGATACAATAGTTTTGCATAAAGTGCAGTGGCTAAATTAAAATCTACCAAGTAAATACCTGTTGTTTTAGTTAAAGATTGTGGAGTTGCTTTGGCAACTCCTTTTCTTATTGAACTCCCATGAAAATTTAAATCAAAAAAGAGCAAATTTAAACAGATYCAGTAAAAAAGCTGAGCCTTGTAAGATTTATTATTAAGCTGTTTGCTGATCTTATCAAAAATCCTCCCCCTAGTAAAAAGTATAGGATGATTGGCTAGTGCAACAACCTGAGTAGGATGTAACGTTCAAACGAAAATAAGTTCAGATTATAATGAAACAGTAGTTATTTCGAATGATGAATTAATCAAGTTATAATAAACAGACTCTACTTGAGTCAGCTAGACTGTCGAGACTTTCTCGACAGTCTATTTTTTTTCGCACTGTTGTGAATTAGAAGTTATAGAAGCTACTCTGAAAGCAACTAGTGAAGATGATGCTGTAAGTTAAGTATTAGAATATAGAGAAATAATGGATTCATTACGAAAAAATGCTAATAAAAACGTTTAAGATACTCAGGGAAAGTCATTTTAACAGGTTCGACTACTACTTTTGATTCTTCCAAATCTATTAAAAGCTTCTGTTTAAATCAAGGTTTTATTTGTCATATCAATGAAACGCCAGAAGCTACTATGAATCGGCTATGCAATTCTAAATGTTTTCTGTCAGATATATATATATATATATTCAAACTATTCAAACTAAATTTATAGAAATATATTGTATTTTAACCTATAATAGTAACGATTGAGATTGAGAGTTGAGGAGGTGAAAAATACTGATGGATTTTTGAACGATTGATGTCGCAAACAAAGACGGCAACTTCAAATGACAAGTATTAATTTGAAAATCGAAGGG
>NZ_JBFUKT010000027.1:0-27877 GCF_056400705.1 Paenisporosarcina sp. P5_A11 | reverse complement strand
CTCCAGCTACATGGGATGAACTAAAAGATGCTGCTTCTAAACTTTCTAAATCTGGTGACGATGTTTATGGACTGGACATTGATTTAAATGATCAAGTAACACCATTTATCTTTGCATGGCAAAATGGATTTGAATTCGATGCAAAAAATCCTAATTTCTCTTCTCCTGAATTTAAAGGGGCAATGGACTATTACACTAGCTACTTTAAAGAAGGAATTAGTTCACCAGCAAAAGGCGTTGATATTGTACAAGCCTTTAAAGACGGCAAGAAACCAATCTTCTTCAGTGGTCCGTGGATGATTAATGTGTTAAACGATCAAGCGCCTGATTTAGAAGGTAAATGGGCAGTTGCAACAATGCCAGAAAAAGAAAACAACCTATCAAGTATTGGTGGAGCGAACTTCTCTGTATTCCACAATTCTGAAATGGTCGACGAGTCATTAGACTTTATTTCTTATATGAATGAAGTGGATACTCAGTTAGAATGGATGGAAACATCAAACACACTTCCTTCTCGTGTAGAAGCTTGGCAAGATCCGAAACTAGCAGACAATGAAATGTATGCAACATTTGGTGAGCAACTTGAAAGTTCACAAGGTGCACCTCAAATTAAAGAGTGGGAAAAAATCGTCCAAGAATTACTTGCTTCTATTGAAAGAGTTATCAGTGGTGGTGCTGATGTTGAAACAGAACTTAAAGGGTTAGATGAAAAAGCAAAAGGTATGATTAAATAAAGCTAGAATGGTTAAAAATAGATTGACAATCTCCTAAAAGACATCAGGTTGATCCTGCACAAATGATAGGTAAGTGATGAACCAATGATCACTTACCTATTTTTTCAAGATTGTTTTGTCGAAAGGTGAAAGATTGTAAAGGTAGGTGGGGTAAAATGTTAAACCAAATGCTCAAGACTACAATGAGAAATCGTCATCCTTATCTTTTTATTGCACCAGCGTTACTCATTCTTATTTTATTCAGCCTCATTCCGATAACAATTGCTTTTGTTATTAGTTTTACTGACTTGAATCTGAAAGGGTTAGCTGACTGGTCCAGTATTAACTTTATTGGCTTAGAAAACTACACCACATTATTAAAGGATACCGTCTTCCATAAAGCAGTTTTTAACACGCTATTTTACGTAGTAATTGGCGTTCCGCTCGTGATCATCAGTTCACTCGGTATTGCTTTACTGATTAATTACGGGAAAAACTTAATTTTTACGGTTTTCAGAGCCGTGTACTTTATGCCAGCTATTACAAATATCATCGCAGTTGCTGTGGTGTGGGGTTTCCTTTATAACACAGAGTACGGGCTATTTAATTACGTCCTTTCCATGGTAGATGTAGATAAAGTTCCTTGGTTAGAGCAACCGGTATTGGCAAAACTATCTCTTATTGTGCTTGCCGTGTGGAAAGGGATCGGTATCAACATGATCATTTTCTTAGCAGCACTTCAAGGGATTCCAAATTCGTATTATGAAGCGGCTAGAATTGATGGCGCTAAAAGATGGCAAGTGCTTGTTTACATTACCATTCCGCTATTACGTTACTCCATATTCTTCGTTACGGTTACAACTTTGATTGGATGGCTTCAGTTCTTCGAAGAACCATTTATCATGACCCAAGGTGGTCCTCTTGATGGAACCGTCTCAATGGCATTGTTTATTTATCAAAGAGGTTTCCAATTCAGTGAGTTTGGCTATGCCGCAGCAGGATCATTTGTGCTGTTTATTGTCATCATCATTGTGACATTGCTGCAATTCAAGTTGAAGAAAAGTGATGTCGACTATTAAAAGGAAAGTACCGATGAGTTGATGACTATATGGTCCAGGTTGACGAAGTGGGGTTCCGGGTTGACGAAGTAGAACTCCAAGTTGTACAAAATGGCTAGCTAGCCTATCTTTCACTTATTACCTGATTTAAAAGGCCAGTTCTACATTTCATGGTATCGTGCTAGTTGGCGCTTTCCGCTTTTCTTAATAAATCTATCAGTATCGGAGTGAGATCCAATGCCTTCAGAAAAATCAAAACATACCTTTGAACGATGGGTCGTGACGATCCTGCTGATTATTGGTGGGTTAATCGTATCGTTGCCTTTTATTTGGATGATTTCGAGTTCTTTCAAACCTGAAAGTGAAATATTACAAATGCCACCAACATTATTTGCAGAAAACCCGACTTTAGATAATTATATAAGTCTATTTACGAATATGAACTTCGGTATTTATTTGAAAAACACTTTAATCATTGTCGCGCTATCGTTTGTTGGATTATTTTTCAACGCAATGGCCGGTTATGGTTTTGCTAAATATAATTTCAAAGGGAAAGATAAAATATTTTACTTAGTACTTGCGACGATGATGATTCCAGGACAAGTTACGATGATTCCTGTGTATCTCCTATTAAATGAAATGGGTCTTATTAACACGATGCTTGGTATTGTGATGCCAGGACTTGCCGCGGCATTCAGTATCTTTTTGTTTAGAATGTTCATGGCAACGATTCCAACCGATCTTATTGAAGCTGCTAGGTTAGATGGAGCAGGCGAGTTTTATATTTTCTTCCGATTAATTATGCCGATATCTAAGCCAATCTTTGCTGTCCAAGGAATTCTTACATTTATTGCAGCATGGAACAGTTTCTTATGGCCGTTAATCATTGCAAATGATGAATCTCTTTATACGTTATCAGTCGGTTTGTCTTTACTAAAAGGTCAATATGCAAATAACTTTGCTCTTCAAATGGCAGGAGCAGCCTTCATGGTCATTCCGATTATTATTGTATTTTCGTTATTCCAAAAGTATATCGTCGAAGGATTTACCACATCCGGTCTTAAGTAATAAAAAATGACTGAATGACTTGCTTTCAAACGTGTATAATTTAGGAAGGAACAGTAATTAATAGATGTAAAGATTGAATGGAGGAGTAGCTATGGCAACAATCAAAGATGTGGCCAAGCTCGCAGGAGTTGCAATTTCAACCGTATCCTATGCTTTAAATGATAGTACGAGAATTAGCCAAGCAACCAAAGATAAAGTATTGGAAGCAGCTCAACAATTAAACTATCGAAAAAACGGTTTTGCCTCTGACTTAAAGCGAACGAAAACGAATACCATTGCTTTAATTCTTAGCGATTTAGCAGGACCATTTTACTCAGAGCTCACTAAAGGTGTGCAAGAAGTATCGATGACGAATGGATATGACTTAATTGCTTGTAGTTCTCAAGGTGGGGCTGAATCCACAGCAGTTAAGTTCCTTAGAGAGAAGCGCGTCGATGCGGCAATTATTTTAGCTCATAATATTTCAGACGACATCATCATTCAATCAGCACGTAAAGGTTTTCCGATAATATTATTAGATCGTCAGTTGTCGATTGATCATGTCGTTCAAGTAGAAGTGGATAACCATCAAGGTGGGTATGATGCGACCGAACATTTAATTCAACATGGTCATAAAGACATTGCATTTATAAGTGGACCACAAAACGCTCATGATAGTGAAATGAGATATAGCGGCTTTAAAGCTGCTCTCCGTGATCATGATTTACTTCATCAAACGAAATGGCTCATGCAAGGAGATTTCACTAGAGAAGGCGGTTATCGAGCTACTAAAATTCTGATTGCCCAAGGAAACCTACCAAGTGGCGTATTTTATGCGAATGACGAGATGGCCGTTGGCGGCTTGCAAGCATTTAGAGAAAATAAAATAAACGTACCAGGTGACATCTCCATCATTGGGTTCGATGACATTCAGCTCGCAGAATTCACCACACCACCATTAACTACAATCAAGCAGCCAAAATACGAAACGGGCGCATTAGCCATTCATCTGATTTTGCAACAACTATCAGGTCAAATAGTGAATCCCTATTACAAGCTTTCGACTGAATTGATTGTTAGAAAATCAGTGAAATAACCAAGAAGGTCTCCCGTTAACGCGGGAGACCCTTTTTTGGTGGATTTGGAAAGAAGTATTAGAGTGGTTTTTGTGTAATTATAGGTGTCACCAACAGAAAAGACTTTTGACGGGTAGTCAAAAGTAGTAATAATAGGTTTTGAACCATAAAGTTGGAAATATTAATGAATTAGGCTTGACTCGTGTTATTTTAAGAGAAAAGTTCTTGAATGGACCCACACGCTATCGCTTAGTGGGCTTTTCTGTTGGGATTTTCGATGAGCGAATGCTAAGTTGGAAAATATGAGCGCCAAGTTGGAAAAAAGAGAAGCCAAGTTGGAAACGAGATTTTCTTGGAKCCCTAAATAGTTTCTTCGAATGTTACAAGACCTGATAAAATAAATTATTGTAATATTCCTTCTAATCTGACATTATTGTAAGTAGTAATAGAAATGAATATTGATTCATTAATGTAACAGGGGGCTGGGGATATGTATGCGACGTTAGGGAGTATTTTTGATCAGACTGTAAGTAAGTTTCCGAACAAAGAGGCACTTGTTGATTTGAAAAAAGGTCAGCGTTGGACGTATGGGGAGTGGCGAGATGACGTGCATCGCTTGGCGAATGCTTTAACAGCTGCAGGTGTTGGAAAAGGAGACCGTGTTTCGACTTTCCTATTTAATACAAGTGAACTTCCGACGACGTTATTTGCGTGTGCCAAAATCGGTGCCATTTTCAATCCCATCAATTTCCGTTTAAAGTCTGAAGAAGTTACTTATATTTTAAATGATGCCACGCCAAAAGTTGTGATGTTTGAAGAGTTATTGAAAGATCAAGTGGCTACCATTCAATCGCAATTTCCTGATACACAATTTTGGTTTATTAATGAAGAAACACCGTTTTTCGCAAAGAATTACCATGAGGAAGTTGGCAAAGCTCCAGTGAAAAATCCGGCAGTTGAAGTAAGTGAAACGGATAYGTATGCCATTATGTATACGAGTGGAACGACTGGCCGACCTAAAGGGGTAATTCACCGCCACCGGGACATGGCAGAGCAAAGTATGATTTGCACAGCCGTATTAAATTGTACTAAAAACGATGTAGGTCTTGTCATCGCACCAATGTTCCACTGCGCTGAATTGCATTGTTGTGTCATTCCACGTGTTCAAGTTGGAGCTTCAAGTATCATTATGCATCAATTTAATCCAGCGGCTGCGCTCGAGACAGTTGAACAAGAGAAGGTTACCGTAATGTTCGCGGTTCCAACCATGTGGAGCATGATGGCGGAACTGGAAGGGGCCGCGTCTAAAGTTAAGTCGTTGCAACGCGGTTTATACGGTGCTGCTCCGATGGCACCAGTTCTTGTAAAACGAGTGAAAGACATTTTAGGAATCGATTTAATTCAAGCATACGGTCAAACTGAAATGGGACCTGCAATCACGTTCCTTGCCGAAGATGAACAGCTAACGAAAGTGGGATCTGCTGGAAAACCTGCATATAATCATGAAATTCGGATAGTACAGCCAAATGAGGATGGACCTTCTGAACCGGAACAAGTATTAAAACCAGGGCAAGTCGGTGAAATTATCGTCAAAGGACCTTGCATGATGGCAGGCTATTTCAATCGCGAAGAAGCAACTAAAAAAGCGCTGTACAAAGGGTGGTACCACTCTAGTGATTTAGGTTACATGGACGAGGATGGTTATTTGTATGTCGCGGACCGTGTGGACGATATGATCATTAGTGGTGGTGAAAATATTTATCCACGAGAAGTAGAAGATGTATTACATGAACACGATTCTGTTCAGGATGTAGCAGTTCTTGGTATTCCCGATGAGAAGTGGGGGGAATCGGTGCTTGCGTTTGTTGTAACGAAAGACCCATCATTAACTGCAGATGAACTTGAGAAGTTCTGTAAAAACAATGACAACTTAGCTGGATATAAACGCCCGAGACACTATCAGTTTGTCGATGAACTTCCTCGTAATGCGAGCGGGAAAATTCAGAAATTCCTGCTGCGGGAACAACAACTCATAGAGAGCGTAAACTACTAAAATGAATGAATTCTCCTAGCTTTGATGAAGGTAGCTAGGAGAATTTCGTGTTTATTATTCATGCAAAAGAGAGGAATTTATTAAATGGAAATGAAACCGATGGAAGAAACAATTATAGGTTTACTTGGAATTGAATTCGTAGAAATGACGAAGGATAGGGTTACGGCAACGATGCCAGTTAACTCATCCACACACCAACCTTACGGACAGCTTCACGGAGGAGCATCGGTTGTCTTGGCGGAATCAGTTGCGAGTTTTGGAACTTTGAATTTAATTGATCAAGAAATCGAAACAGCAGTTGGACTTGAGATTAATGCAAACCACATCCGCGGAAAGAAAGATGGAATTGTCACAGCAATCGGAACCCCCCTACATAGAGGGCGTAAAACCATGGTGTGGGATATCAAAATTGTCGATGAAGATGAAAAGTTAATTTGTGTATCCAGATGCACCATGGCAATCGTTCAATTGAAATAATTGATTAGCGTTTTATAGTATTTATTATAAAGGTAGCATGTAAATGAAATTGTTGAATATTATAATCAGGCTGCCCGTACTAGGAATAATTTAGGAATAACATGACGTGATAAATAACGATGGAAGATTCAGCCGCCGATTGTCATCAATTTATTTGTTGAAAAGGGGTACGTCATGAAAAAGACAGCAGTATATTTTAGTATGTTGGGTATTGGATTATTAGCGGCGGGAATTTTTGTCTTTACTCAAATGAGTGAAAGAGAAGACAAGGAACTGGTTGAAGTAAGTACTGAAATTGATGCCGAAGAAATAGAAAAAGTAGAAGAGGTAGAAGAACTAGCGGAACCACAGACAGCTACGACGCTGGAAAGTCTGCCTAATGCTGATGAGGAAGCGGCGAAATGGAACGGCACCGCAACCGATTTTATTGCCAAGAACAGTGATTATAAAATGAATGCGGCTAATATCAAAAAAGATGAGGCAAATTCTACTGAAGAAATATCAATGTTTTCCCATGACTTCCCAACACCTTTAAAAACAACTTTAATTTATTCGGTAGATAACGAAGCAAAAGAAATAATTGAAATGAAACTAGTGGGTCATGAAATAGCTGGTGCAGACAGAGCAGCTATTTTTTACGCAATGAGTCTTTTTATTAGTTATGTAGATGGTGAAGTGACATTGGATGAAGGAGGCGAATTTTTAGGCGAAATCCCATTCGCGTCAAACGAAGATGGTAAATATGAAAAAGAATTCAATGGAAAGAAATATGATTATATTTTAGATTTGAAAGAAGGAACAAATACTTTAGTACATCGAATCGTTGACTAGAGTGAAATAAATGCTACAGGAAAAAGCCGAACGGTGTGACTTTGTCACATTGTTCGGCTTTTTCAAAGTGATGGAGAAAATATAATATTGTAAGAAGGTGTCATCAACAAAAAAGGCTTTTGGCGGCAGCCAAAAGCAGTAATCAAGGTTTTTTAATTAAAGTGAGTTGTATCTTCAGCGGTTTTATGTTTCATTGGCTTTCAATAAATGGCAGGATGACTTCATTGAAGGTTGTGTCATTGATGAGTACCCTATTGAGATGAAAGTTGTCATCAGTTGGTCTTATGGTTTGAGGTGCCAAGATATAACCCGCCTCAAGTCCTTGTTCCCTTATTACTTCAGATGTAGAGTCATCGGTATTCCCATAGGGGTATGCGAAACTGCGAACAGTGACTCCAAGTTCTTGCTCAATGGTTTGGATACTTTTTTGCAAGTCGTGCTTGAATGTTTCTCTATTTTCGGCTAGAAGAAAAACTGGCGTTTCGTCTTCGAATCGATGCATATCGTAAGTGTGGGACCCAAAACTGGCCAGCCCACTTTTTTGCATTTCTCGTAGTTCATCCCATGTGGTCATTTTAAGGTTATTAAAATCTTTGTCCCCTACATGTCCAGCAATCACGAACAATGTAAATGGAACTCCTGCCTCTTTCAAAATAGGGAATGCATGTTCATAGACGGAATAGTCTATGTCGTCAAAAGAAATCCAAATACATTTATCAGGGAAATCTCCTGAATTCTTGGCTTGTAATAATTCATCTTCCGATAAAAAAACCGCACCGGCATCGGTTAATGCGTTCAATTGATGCTGAAGCTCAGTTGTTAACATGCTATATTTTACAAGTTCATCGGAATTCAGAAACCATCTTGTTGATTGAGTAAGTACGTTGTCCTTTAGGACGCGATGATAATTTAAACCGATACAGCCATCTGTCTCCAGTTCATTCGAGAACGACATGGATGGTTCGTCCTGAGCGAAAATCAAGGTTTTAATTTCTTTACTAAACAAAATTATAAGCCCGATAAGGCTAATAATACCGAAAAATATAAGTGTTTTTTTCATGAATATTTTTCCTCTTCTAAAGAAATAATCGGGTTTTCGGCAAAGACTATATAATCTGTAGTTTGAAGTTTTTCTATATTTTCTTTATCCATTAATTGCAGAGACATCAAATCATCATTCGTTACATTCTCTGGATACGTCCGACGAGTTAGAGATCCAAAGCGCTTTTTGTTATAGAATCGATTTACACAAAATAAAAGATAAAAAGTAATGAACAGAATTAAGCCAAATAGAGACAGTAATTGAACTTGGCCATTGGTCGTATTGAATGAAGAATTCAGTACTCGAGTAAGGGGATTACTAAACCCAAAGCTAGCAGACAAAATAAATATCATTACAATTAAGGTATAGCACCAAAAAAATAGAGTTATGATTATATCGATAAAGAATCTGAGGTTTGAACGATTACCATCGATGATTACGATTTCTTTAGACCCCGGTCGGGACTGCTCCATACCGCGTAACCCCCTTTTCTACGAGATTTAATGGCTCTCGGTACAGCTGCCATGACAACCGCTGTATTCACCATCCAATAAATAGAGGGATACCAAGCCGCCCAAAAATAATATTTCAGGACGCGGTTATATCTTGAATCAATTACTAGAGCAATAAAGAGTTGAATCATGCTGATGAAGACAAGTGAAAATGATGTCAGTGTGAACCAGATAAATAAGTCTTGAACTTGGTCAGCTGAAAATACGAGCATGACAGTGACGAAAAGCCAACAAAAAGCCCAAATTGTACTGATACACTGTTCGAGAAAAATGGGCCATAAACGTCTTTGTTTCCAGCTGAATAATATGCGCCAATGACGAAGGACAACTTCTTGCCCCCCTTGTGCCCAGCGTATCCGTTGCTTCCAAATGCCCGACAAAGTTTCCGGTACTAGCATCCAACATATCGCGCGCGGTTCGTAACGAACATCCCAAAAGCGTTTTTGTAATTTCCAGCTAACCGCAATGTCCTCTGTAATCATATCGCGGTCCCATAATCCGACGTCGACAAGTGCTTTTTTTCGAAAAGTAACGACTACTCCAGACACGGTCATTACTTTCCCTATTAATCTTTGTGTACGTTTAATTGCGCCAATAATGGACGCATATTCAACTAGCTGCATTCGACTCAATAATGTATTTCGATTGCGAATACTTGGACTACCCGTTACAGCTCCTACACGTTCTCCTTTAATGAAGAACTGACGAATCATATAATAGGGAGCAGTATCCGAAAGAAGTGCATCAGCATCAACACATACTAGATACTCTGAACGAGACGCGAACAAGCCAACTTGTAAGGCATTTGCCTTTCCACGGTTTTGTTGAAGTTGTATAACTCTTACGTTGTTGTAGAGTTTTGATAACCTCTCCATAATTACTGACGTTTGATCAATAGAACCATCATTAATTAAAAGTATTTCTTTCTTTGGATAAGAGAGCCCAGAAAGGTTCTGTACGGTCTCTTCAATCGTTTCCTCTTCATTGTAGCAAGGGACGAGAATACTGATCATCGGCCAATCAAATCCATCTATATCTAATGTGTCATTTTTAGGTTCTTTTGTCTGCAGGAAGAGAAGAGAGCCTGCCATCCAAAAAAGAGCCATAATAAATGGATACCAAAAAACAAAACTAGTAACAACTCCGTATGGCCCTGTGAAAAATTCCATATATTTACCAACTTTCCTCACTTAACTAACTTCATAAATATATATTACTATATTAATTACAGCGAATGGAATTAATAATATGCTTTTTTATCACTTTTCCCAAAATGTATATAAAGTGTTAACGATAGATATTGATAGGTTAAAAAATAAGGTTAAAACTAAAAAATACTATATTTTCAGTAAATTCAGACTATACAAAGCCTTGGAAGATTGGTAGAATATAACTATAGGAGACATAAAGGGGATTTTCTGTTGAACTGTGATTCAAATTGGATTGACAATCAAGCTTTGTCGCTTGAATCAGTTTTTATTGGGGATTATAAATCGAAGATTACGACAACCCATGGCATTTATTATTCATGTTTGACTGTGCACGATTTACTGAATAGAGCATGCATAAGGTATGCTTCTACGATGGAAGGACGTATACAGGCAACCAGAATATTCATGAATTATCCTAAAAAAACATCAATTCTCATTGAACCAACTGAGATCGGTGCTTTTCCAACTATGTCTTATCAACATGCAGAATGTGTGTGGCTGTTTAACCACCATTTTCACGTTAAGGAATTAGACAAGGGCAATTCACTGGTGACATTTAGGAATGGCACGTCGCTTACTGTACATGTTTCAAAACACGTCCTGTTAAAACAACAACATAGACTGCATTTCACCCTAGACACCTATCGCATTATTCAGCGTGATAAGAAACGATACATAGCAAACGATGACGAATAATTGATTTAGTTTCACAACTAGTTTAAGAATATTGTAAGGATGAAAGTTTGCCAAGTGCTGAAAATAAAAGTTGTCTCCTATACCTTTTATTTAGCAAAAACCAAAGCTTTTCAACGAATCTTAAAAGAAGAGGTTCTAGTCAAAAATTCACCATCATGTCGATTTCGCTGGCTGATTTTTAATAGAACCTCATAAGAATGAGTTAAGTTGTCAGAATGCTTCTCAGTTTTAGTAAAGTACGTTCTCTTTTTTTCTTGACTCCTGCTTTGGTGATGCCAAGATTCAGAGCTACTTCATCCAAAGAACTACGGTTGACAAACAACAAATGTATGAGTTCCTGCTCTACTAAGTTTAGTTGAGATAATGAATTTACTAGTTCTTCCGTATCCAAAGATGACTCGGCTGGTTTATTTAATAGGATTTCAAGTGTTTGATCTTCTGCAGGTATGATGTTTTCTTCGATTGCCGCTTTCTTTAATTCATCTAACAAACTGCCATAAATACTGCGATAAGCAAATGGCGCAAAATCCCCTTTTGATGAGTCATATCTTTGCCAAGCTTTCCACAGTCCAACTCTTCCAACTTGCAAGAATGCGTCATGGTTTTTATAGATGTGAACTTTGCGCATACAAGCATGAATCATTGGTTCGAACTGGTTCAATACGTCCTCATAAGTCTCCATTTTAATCTGCCTTGCCAATGTGCACATTAGGGTTATTCCTAGGTAGCAACAGTGTAAGACATCTAAATTTGGAGTTCCAACGAGTATTTTTGACGTTTGATGCCTAGAAATAGAAGGTTTTCCACTAGCAATGAAAAATACAAAAGTATATGTGAAATATCCAGGAGGAATCTATTGTCTAAAAACACACGATTCTTTTTCATTGAAATAAGGTTTTATTTGATCTTGTTAGTAGCCGCCTTTTCTTGTTTCTTGAGGTTTCTTTCGTTCACTTACATTCAATTATTTAAACAAATTGTGTTTCTTTGATTCATAGTGTTTCATAAATTGGTCGAAATCATTTTCGTAGTCGTCCACTGTTTTATGTTCAAGGTTATTAAGTGTTGAAGCCTCAAAAGTTTTGAGTAATTCTTGTGCGCTTTGGAGACGCTCCATGTCTTGATCTACAATCTGATCACCTCGCGCTTTGCGATGAACTTCGTATAATACACGACGAATGTCGTAATCAAAATTGAACGTTATGGAGGCAGAGGTATCTCCGGCAGGTTGTATGTTTAACATGAATCCAGACATATGAAGTAGTTGTTCTCCGAGTTCTTTTTGATTGCCGTCTTTTTTGTATTTCTCGATTGTGTTCTGAAGGGATTGAGTGAGCTGTGCGTGTTCGAGTGAATATGATTTCAATTGTATTTTTTCAAAGTTGGCCTGTTGTTGGATGCTCCAAATAAGTGAAATGCCCAGTACTATTGCAAGTATAATCGAAATAAGTTTCCAGCTATTCATGATAATGCCTCCCTTATTTTCCATTTTACAGGAATAATTTGAGATGTGTAGGTACTTTAGATACTGTATAGAGTTTAGTAGGATTTCAATAAAGAAATCGTATTAGTCACAAACTTTTAGGGTTAAGTTGTAAAATCACAAGTTTAGTGGTGAAAGTAATATTATGAATGAAAAGCACTATTCAGTCGTTTCCCAAAATGGTGTAGAGTAATAGTGAATAGTGCTTTGATTACATAGAAAAGGGAGTTTGCAGCATGACAGGTAAAACACACATCATTGGCGGTTTGGCAGCAAGTCTTGCGTTTGCACAAGTTACGAATTATAATCCAGTACTTTTAGTGGGAGCAGGCGTTATCGGCGCAGTGATTCCAGATATATGCCACGGGGGCAGTAAGGTAGGGCGGGCATTTCCAGTGGTTTCTAAAGTAATTAATGTGCTTTTTGGTCATCGATCATTTACACATAGTTTGCTATTTTTAGTGTTAATGTCGATTCTTATGAACTCATTTGTGACTAATGAATCGGTAACTGCGGGAATTTTAGTAGGAATGGTAAGCCATTTGGTTTTAGATATGGCTACGAGAAATGGCATTAAATTGCTGTTTCCATTGAAGATTAGAGTACGATTCCCTCTGACAACAAGGACTGGGGGAACGGTGGAGTCTTTGGTGTTGGCTGCACTATCGCTACTTTCAGTGTATTTTGGGTACGAGGCGTTCGGGTATTATTTATAAGATGGCTTTGTGTTTATGTTAAGTAAGTTTATAAGGTTATTAAGAGTGGCTGAAATATGATATTCAGCTACTTTTTTTGCGGTAAAAATGACCAATATACCATAAATCTGTATGGGTATATAGCTTCAATTAATCTAATAATTGATACTTTTTATGTTCATTCCTTTATATTTAAGATGGAATCTTTAGGGGTATTTGGAAGAAATGTCATAAGCGCTTATTGGTTTTACTTTCTAATAAAAAATATGGAGGTTTTGTAGGTGATGAAATGGAAAATGAAGATAGCTTTGTCGGTTTTGACTTTGTCGCTAATTTTACCGTTGTCTGCAGATGCAGCTGGTAAATTTTCAGACGTGGGTCCGCGTTTCGAGGATGAAATTGAGTATTTAGTATCTCGGAATGTAACGAAAGGGTATAGCAATGGTACTTTCGGAGTTAATGCGCCTGTCACTAGAGGAGAAGCTGTTACGATGATTGTCCGAGAAATGGGTATTCGTATGGATGGCGCCCCAGATCCAGGATTTACTGATTTTAAAAGAGGGGATGGCTTTTATACAGAAGTAGTCCATGCCGTTAAACATGGCATAATCCAAGGGAAGGTTGCCTCGGATGGTTCTCGCTATTTTGATGCTAAAGGGCCGTTGTCAAGATCTGAAATGTCCATCATTTTGGCAGGGGCATACAATATCCCGCTTGATCGTTTAGATGTAGGGTTTAAAGATGTATCTTCTACTATGTCGTCAAAACCTGCTATAAATGCAGTGGCAAATGGTGGAGTTGCATCTGGCTATGAAGATGGAAAATTTAAACCGTTTGCATCCATTACTCGTCAAGAATTCGCCGCTATGTTGGCTCGAACTTTGAGCAAAGAGTTTAATCCGATGGGGATGGAATTTGTTAATTATGATGAGGAAACCCATCAAAGAGTGGATGTTGATTGGTTGACTACACAGGAATTGGATGGAATGGAAAAAGAGCTTTTTGATATCATCAATAGTGTACGAAAAAATAAAGGTTATCAGCCACTCAAGTTAAACGAACGTTTTCAAGAAATGGCTGGACTAAAAGCGAGAGCCTCAGCACGATATCCATATGAAGATTATGTCATGCAAACGAATTTCTATGAAGTGAAGTATGGTGAAAAGTTGAATGTGGAGTATAAAGAAAGATATGCAAGTGGATCAGTAGAGTCTGCCTTTAGGACTGTCTCAACAAAATCTATGAATGTACCTTATGCTTTTGAAGCTGCTCAGAAGGAACTTGGCATTGGTGTGGCACAACAAATGGATGGAACATTTATATGGGTACTGAACTTCGTATATGAATAAGGTTAATTGTCGTAAGGACTTCCAAATGTACTGAACCCTAAAAGTTAGACCGAAATATTTAAGCAGCTAGTTGACTGGTATGGAGACGGTATTCAACCGGGCTCATGCCAGTCAATTTTGCTTTTATCCGTTCATTGTTATAGTAATAAATATACTTATTCACTGCTTGCTTCAGCTCTTCAAAAGAGAGATAAACTTTCCCGTAATACATTTCCTGTTTCATTATGCTGAAGAAGTTTTCCATAAGCGAATTATCCAGACAGTTTCCTTTTCGGGACATACTTTGGAATATCCCGTTATCTTTTAGCTTCTTTACATATGACTTCATTTGATACCCCCAACCCTGGTCAGAGTGTATCGTCGTTCGATAGGTGCAGTCTTTTGATATTTCTATTGCTTCATCCAAGGCATCCATGATGGCTTTTGCGTTTGGGCGTTCTGAGAGCCTGTAGGATAAAATCTCACTATTAAACATATCTAAGAACGGATCTAAATAAGCCTTCTTAATGATTAACTTCCCATTCGCATTCGTCTCGTAATATTTAAATTCGGTTGTATCAGTCGTTAGTTTTTGATATGGGATGATTGTATAAAATCTACGATTGACAAGGTTTTTTGAAGTCGTGCCAACTGTTCCTTTGTACGTACTATATTTCCTAGACTTCCGTGTGAAGGATTTGCATGTCATGTCAAGCTTATTAGTAATCCGAAGGATCTTTTTGTGATTTACGCAATAGCCTCTCTTGCGTAAATCTATATCAATTCGACGATAACCGTAATTTCCATCATGCTTGTCTACAATCTCCTTGATCATGTTTTCAATCTCTTCATCTGGATTAGGTTCGTTAAATCGCTTTTGCCAATACATATAGGTGGCCTTTGGAAAATCTGTTGCTTCAAGAATAACGGCTAATTTGAATTCTTTTCTGAGTTCATGGATGACTCTGGATTCTGTTTTAGCAGTCGGCTCGGAATATTTATCCCTGAAGCTCGGAGCTTTTTTAAATAGGCATTTTCCGCACGAAGTAATTCTATTTCTTTTAAAAGCTGTTGTTCCTTCGTCAATTTTTTCACGTTCTTTTTCTTCTTTGGATTGTTAGACATTGATCGACGCCCCTTTGATTTAGAGAGCCCTTCAACACCTTCAGTTTGCCATTTCCTCAACCAATTAATAATCATAGTCGGTTCAGTCATGCCAAATTTTCTAGCCACTTCTTCAAAGGAATCTCTTGTTCTTAACTTATAGTTTAGGACATCTAATTTAAATTGAACAGGATAACTCGCATCTGCCTCTTTAGTAACCAAGCCCTGTTTCCCAAATTCTTGAAACGCACTGACCCATTTTCTTATATTCGTTTTACTTGGAACTCCAAATCTAGTAGCCAGGGCAGCATATCCACCTTCACCAGCTAAATAAGCGTGAACAACTTTTCGCTTGAATCCTTCATCATATTTGACCACAAAAAAACACCTCAAAAGTTAGATTTGGTGGTCTAACTTTCGGGGTGCAGTACAAAAAGGAGTCCTTTTTTTTGAAAAGATTTAAGTTGTAAATTGTTAATTTATTGAAGTTAATAATGATATGTTATAATTTCCAATAAATAGCATGGAAAATTGAAAGAGAACTGGGTAAAGAGAACACGCAGGCTTTATATAATTATTTAATAACGAATTCTATCGATTTGACAGATAGCTGGATGGATTTAAGATTACCAAAAAAAGGATCGCATTATTCAGTGGATGCATCCACTGAAATTGTCGAGAGAATTAAAAAACAGAACATTACATACGTAAGAGTGATTGCAGATTCACTTTTGCAATCTGAAGAAGAAATGAGAAAGAGTGTGCTTGCTTGGACGAGTCAAACTGCAACGGATCGTGCTAATTCCGATACGTCCTTAAGTGAAGTTGCGGAGCAACTTAGAAATTTTCGGAGGGTATATTGGCAGTATATCGAAATATTTATGGAAACTTCGTCAGTGAAAATCCCTCTTTCTAATCGAGTAGGGGTGTTGCCATTGATTGGAGATATCGATTCGATTAGAGCAAATTGTATTTTGGATAGTACATTAACGCAAAGTCTAAAACTAGGGATACAGTCATTAATCATTGATTTATCAGGCGTTCCTGTAATGGATACACATGTGGCAAACCAGATTTTCAAGGTCATTGCTTCGTTGCGTCTTGTGGGAATGGTCGCTACTCTTTCTGGCATAAGCCCAGTAGTAGCACAAACTGCTGTTCAACTGGGGATTGATTTTAAAGACAGTCCAACTTTTGGATCTTTAAAACAGGCTATTAAAACTCTCCAAGAAAAAGGAATGATTTAAGAGGTTAAAGTCAGGGAGGTTGGAGTTATACAGAAAAAATATCTTTTCAAGCTGAATATAAAGATGAACGAATTACCTTGCCTTCGCTTTTAGAGATAGATACAGTACTTGCAGATCACGATCAATATGTCATTACAAACGGACAATTTGATTATAAGTGGATTGAAGGCTTTAAAGCTAAACATGAATAGTTTTGTGTCTTCGAGTATGAGCTAAGTATGAAAGAAGCAGCTGAAATTGTATCTTCAGCTTATGAAAAGTATAAATTCTTTTGTTCACAGAAAAAGGTCTTTGTTCCAACGAACAAGTATAAATGTTGTGGATGTGTCTGAAACTAGAAAGATGTAGTATACGATTTTGATTATTTTTATTTAATTTCGCATATAAAGATGTAGTTGGGGTATTGAAAAGGAATAGAAGTACGGTTTGCACTTGATGTTAATCGATTAGTAGAGTGGAGGGCGAAGTAGATGAAGACTATGAATCGTGGAATGGTTACAGCATTTTCGGCCATTGGGATAGCGCAAGGGTTGAAAATATTGACTCATAAGAAGATGACAGGAAAATGGGATTGGAAGCAGGCTTTCACGACAGGCGGGATGCCGAGTTCCCATTCGGCTGGTGTAACGGCACTGGCAACATACGTAGCAGCTAATAAAGGAACGCGTCATACGGAGACTGCTTTGGCAGCTGTTTTTGGTGTAATTGTGATGTATGATGCACAAGGAATAAGACGACATACGGGAGAAATCGCGCAGCTGGTCAATAATTTGGAAGACAGCATTGTTGCGATGTCAGGAGATTTCCCAAGCTTTGAATATGTAGAAAGTGAAAAAGAATTAAAGGAACTTCTCGGTCATCAACCGATTGAAGTGCTTGGTGGAGCTATTTTAGGTGGTTTACTTGGACTTATCTCCGCTAAGATTGAAAATGATGAGCGAAGTGTATTGAGAACCTCTCGGTATATGGATTAGGTAGGAATTTCATTATTAATAAATCCAGTTAGCTTACAGTGCTGCTGGATTTTTTTGTGAGGAATTTGGACCCGTTCTAAAGGGTGAGCTGGTGCTCAGTCTGAATTTTTGGGCTTCACGCCTGAAAAAAGAGTGCTGACGTCTGAAAAAAAGGGATTCACGTCTGAAAAATTACGCTTCACGTCTGAAAACATCATATCCAGAAAGCCATCTAACAAAAAGGCCGCCTGTCCTACCGGCAGCAGCAGTCAAAGAATTTCCAAGTAAACCAAAACCCCAAAAACCGTTGAATACCCCCGATCGCTACCGCTTATCGGGTTTTTCTGTGAGTGAGTACTGTTTTAAAGAGTGAACAAATGCTCAGTCTGACTTATTTAGCTTTACGTCTGAAAAAAGAGTGCTGACGTCTGAAAAAAAGGGGAGGACGTCTGAAAAATTATACATCACGTCTGAAAACATCATATCCAGAAAGCCATCTAACAAAAAGGCTGCCTGTCCTACCGGTAGCAGCAGAAAGAATTTCCAAGTAAACCAAAACCCTAAAACCTTTGAATACCCCCGATCGCTACCGCTTATCGGGTTTTTCTGTGAGTGAGTACTGTTTTAAAGAGTGAGCCAATGCTCAGTCTGACTTATTTAGCTTTACGTCTGAAAAAAGAGAGCTGACGTCTGAAAAAAAGGGATTCACGTCTGAAAAATTACGCATCACGTCTGAAAACATCATATCCAGAGTGCCTGAATTATGAAAAGTGAAAAGCGGTCATTACCATCAGAACTTGTGGAGAATTTTCATATTAATTCCCTGTTATTTCACCAGTATTTACAAATCATTCCTTTAAGGAGGTATAAAACAGGTACCTTGAATCGTAAAATGATGATATCAGTGTAAAAATTTGGAGGGGATAACATGAATTTGGGGAGGTATAGATTTCCACAAGTTGAAAGGAATTTTAAAAATCTTGTAAATGGACTGAAACTTTCGGAACGTATGAAGATAGTGAACGATTTTCTAGATAAAAGAAAAGAGAAAAAGGTTAAGAGGGAAAAGGAGCTTGAATCCAGAGAGCGAGAAAGTATAATTGGAACGATTTACGAGATATTTGGATTAACTGCTATTATGTCGGTAACTGTTCTGACGATATTGGGCATCTTAATCATGTCATTTGTTATGACCGATTTTCTTACCTATTTTCGGGATATAGGCTGGCTTACTTTTGGGTTGGCAGGGTTGATGCTTGGGGTAGGGTGGTATAAACCTTATAAAATGTGGAGATTAATCGTGACGATTGTGGGTGCTTTTTTATTAGTTATTACATTTGGTCCACTTGTTATTGAAGCTTATTCGGGTAGGAATCTGATAGATGTTAATTTTAGAAATGGCTATTGGATGACTTTAAAATCCACGATGGTCTTCGTCAGCTATCTAACTTGTGGAACTACGTTTATTGTATGGATGTATTTACTATCGAAAGGGAGACGCAAGAACCCATTGAGAAAATTCAGTTCTGCAAGCACGAAAACAAAGCAAAGAGTGTCTCAGTTAGTCGTGAGAATCAAATCAATTTAATAGGAGTTTATGGAGGCTGAAATTTCATCTTCAGCCGCTTTTTCTGTGACAAGGAAAGTCTCTTCTCTCGTATGCAAAAGCGGATTGCGCCTGTGTTTCATGTTTTATTTATGCAACCAGGGGTAGTGAGTAGTAAAGACTAAGAGGAGATGAAGAAGGATAAAAAGACTTATTATGTTGATATAGCTGCTGAAAGCACTTAACTGAGCCAGTGGATACACCTAGTTTTGTCATTCAGGCTACTGAGCAGGAAGTTCATGTTTTGCAGTCGGTTTTTGATGACAAGCATAAAGCAGACCTAGAAACTTATGTTCGAGCACATATTCCATTTCGTGAGTACCATAAAGATCCTGAAAATGATTATTATGATGCTGCGCAAAAAGTGCTATATGCGATTATTTATCACTTAGGCGATGATGCTGCAAGGCACCACATTGATGAGATGGGAATTTTAACAGATCGTAAATCGGATGACCCTAAAGAGATTCGTGATTTTAGATAGTAATGAAGAAAGCGACTAATTAATTTTAGTCGCTTTTTTTGTTGGAAAAATGGTTTTCGGGAAGCTTTGAAAATCACATAAATATATGGGACGTGACTGCGTCACACCCCAATCTTGCGACTTGGATACTTTCGCCGCTATCCTACAACCTCGAATATTTTCTTAATGAGAGAAGCAATTCTTAAATAAATCATTCCTATGTGCCTTATTAATGAACTTCTTCCTTTAACTCCGCAATATCCACTTCAGATCGCTCTTCTAGGGAATGTCTTAAATGGACGGTCGCCATTTTGCCGTTTTCGTGGATTTGATCAATCCAAACAGAAACACCGTTATACGTAACATCTACTTCGTTTGATGAACCCACAATTTGCTTTACACGATTGATATCCATAATATGTCCTCCTTATGATCGTACTTATTTAATTATTATTGTTCGTGTTAGTTTGGTTTTGAAACACGTAATCATGTAAATGATTTAAAAAAATTATTTGATTAAGAACGCCTATTTCCATACAAACAGACTCTTTAGGGACGATTAAGACAGATTGAGTCTATAATGAGAGGAGATATCTTAACCATCATTGGAGTGAACCACTGCATGTTATATAAAATCAACAAGTTACTGGAAAAATTCATGCCCTTAATGATCCCAACGTCCGTGGTAATTGGGGTGTTGTTGTCCATATATATAAAGGATTTTTCTTTTTTAATACCATGGATTTTTGCTTTTATGACTTTTTCAGGGAGCTTGAATTCAAATTTTGTTTCAATGAAGCAAGCTGTGTTGAATCCTTTACCGCTTGTTTTGGTCCTTTTTATTTTACATATTGTAATGCCACTGTGGGCACTTGGCGTTGGTCATGTCGTATTTAGTGGAGATGCCTACACAATTACAGGCTTAGTACTAGCGATGGCTATTCCTACAGGCATCACCAGTTTTGTATGGGTCTCCATTTATAAAGGGAAAATTGCTTTGACCTTATCCATCATATTAATTGATACGATGTTGTCGCCATTTATTGTGCCTATGACGATGTCATTCCTAGTTGGTGGAAATATTGAAATGGATATAGTCGGTATCACGCAAGGACTGTTTCTGATGATTGTGATTCCCTCAATTGTAGGAATGACTTTAAACCAATTCTTAAAAGAAGGGGTCGCTGGCAGGCTTAGCGCACGTTTATCACCCTTTGCAAAAATAGCTATGAGTTTTGTGGTTATGTTGAATGGAGCAGTTGTTGCACCGTATTTATTGGACATTAATTTTAAATTAGTTGGGATAGCAATTATAGTGTTCTTGGTCGCGTTTAGTGGATATTTATTCGCATTTTTGACAGGAAAGCTGTTCAAGCAAGACAAAGAGACAGTCACTGCGATGATGTTTACTGGAGGCATGAGAAATATCAGTGCTGGTGCTGTTTTGGCGGTATCTTATTTTCCAGCAGCTGTTGCAGTTCCAGTTGTCCTGGGAATGCTTTTTCAACAGGTATTAGCATCGATATATGGATTTGTAATTAAAATTTACTACCTAAAACAAAAAGATGTTGAAAGTATATGACGTGATATAGCTTGGTTATAAACAAGAACTTGTTGCCCGAATGGTTGGAGAAGAGTTTATGATTGTTCTTCCCAATACAAACAAAGAATATGCACGAGTCTTAGCTGAACGAATTCGTATGAATATTGATTCATGCACGAATTACTGTAAGTATCGGAGTTACTACATATGAAAACGAAGACAATTTGAAAAAAATGTTTTCAAAAGCTGACGAAGTTCTTTACCAATCCAAAAAAGCAGGAAGAAATTGCGTTTCAGTCAAGTAATCATTATAAATCGCAAAAACCACTAGATTTTTGTATCTAGTGGTTTTTTGAATAAGGAATGATGAAGTTAATTATACTTCTTAAGGATCAATCATTTTCTCAATGATAAATCTTCAACATAAGAGCCTATTTTTCTTAATTTCTCTTCTATTCCATGAAAACTTTGGGCTTGATCAGGCGGCCTATYGGCTAGTATATACAATGATTCAGCTATACGATTCAACTCTTGCTTGATGTCGTGAAGAGCTGACACTAAATGATAAATGTTTTCTTCTTCCATATGTACCTCCTTATAATCTGTGCCTATTCTTCCATAATATTATTGATAGGATTCCTTAAGAACCATGTTTGTACCTGTAAAATATGGGATTTCTATTTGAAAGCGAGACATATGGTTTAGAAAATGGGTGGAAATCTAATGCAGAGCAATCGATGCAGTATGAAAGTTCGCTGAATAAAGGAAACACAAACGCCTCACCTCCATTAAATCAACAAGGATTCACTACGCATGAGAATACAAGAGGTCTGTATGATGAAGATGTAAACCATAACCAAAATCAGCAATTGCAAGGGCATACAGACTTCTCATATGATGGTGCACGGTTACTAAAGAAGAAATATATGTAGAACATATTTATTTTGATAGTCATACACCACCAATCGAAACAAATGATGAAGAGTTGATTCGTGTTCCAATTACCGAAGAACGTGTAAAAGTCATTAAAGAAAAAGTTGTTACAGGTGAAAGCGTTGTCAGAAAGAGAAGAATATAAAGTACTAATTAAACATCATTTATGCCCTTCTAACTTTATTGCTGGAAGGGTTTTTATAGTGTTCAAAATTTTTCGTTTACTAATTTTTTTATTGGATTTGAGCATGTTAATAATAATGAAAATTTTGAAAGTACGAAAAAATTTTTTCAGCTTGCATGATTTTCTGAAAATCGACCATTCTATTAGTACCAAGGAGGTGAGCAAAATGGCAAACAACAATTCAAGCAATAAATTATCAGTACCTGGTGCAAAACAAGCTTTGGATCAAATGAAGTATGAAATCGCACAAGAATTCGGAGTACAACTAGGTGAAAATGCTACAGCGCGTGCTAACGGTTCCGTTGGCGGAGAAATTACTAAGCGTTTAGTAGCACAAGCCCAAAACCAATTAAAAGGAAATTCATAATAAAAATGCCGGCAGTTCATACTGTCGGCTTTAATTTTGTTATGGACAAAATTTGTGAAAAGTATCTAATTAGAATTGTTTTCAGTAATATAGTTCTTCAACTTTAGATTACTTGCCAAGTGATCCTTGTTTACATAAAAAATTGCAAGACTGACAAAAAGAAGTTTCGGGATGTGAAAATTACGTTAAATAAAATTGCAAGGAAAGCAACAAATTTATTCGTATTATTTTATAAATGTTACAAATTAATGAACATTGTTCATATTTACACAAAGCGACAATTTTTTACAAGACCAATCATTTATGATGTACCTTGTGCAATATTTATCAGCCGAAACTACAAACTAGATTTAAATAAAAATGTATGGAGGATGGAAGATAGATGAGAAGTTTAGATAAGAAAGTAATTTTATTAGGACATATTAAATTGAAACAAAAAATAATGTACAATAGAGCAATGAAATTGGGTAGGACCCATTCCAGTGTAATACTATGTAGTCAAGAGCTTGATATCTTACTAAACAAATATCAAGATCTGCAAATGGCAGAGAATCATTATTCTAAGGTGAGCTAAGAATTCAGTTATATAATAATACTAAGAAAATCCAGTAGCGATTATCGCTACTGGATTTTTGAATTGAAGCTGGCAAGGGAGTTTAACTATATGTGAAAATTGAGATTGTAAGCGTAAACAAAAGGATTTTTACCAGTAGAAGTTATGTTATCCTTATCAAATGTACTAAAAAAACTTCAATAGTACTTATTGTTAAAGTAAGTACCCTAGCCATTTTATTCATTTTAGAAACATCAGAATGTCGAAACAAAATGAAGATAAATTGAATTTGCTGAAAAATCAATTATAGACGTATCAGTAAAATCATGTATGATTAAGAGATAGTTTAAAATATTACTAGATTTTCTCATATGGAGGTTAAGCCTTAATGAAAGTTCTTGGCGTTGATATAGGTGGAACAAAAGTACGCATGGGAATTGTAGGCTCTGATGGTCAAGTATCAGAAGACCTTATAGTACCAACTGAAGTCCCTTTATATCCTTATTTAGAAATGAAGATACTTCAAATATTAAAAGATCATCCTGAGGTACAAGCAATTGGAATTGGTACAAGAGGAATGGTAGACGCAGAAAAAGGCGTCATTACTTTTGAAACTGAAACGTTGCCTGGCTGGCAAGGAACAGAAGTGAAAACATTATTAGAAAAAGCTAGTGGTTTACGTGTAGAAGTGAATAACGATGCAAATTGTGCGAGTCTTGCAGAATCCATGTTAGGAGCAGCAAAAGGCTTCCGACGCACACTTTGTTTAACTTTAGGAACAGGCCTTGGTGGTGGATTCGTTGAGGACGGAATAATCATGAATGGCACACATGGTGGTGCCTGTGAAGTAGGGCACACGATTTTATATCCAGGTGGTCATGTATGTAGTTGTGGTAGACCRGGATGTAGCGAACAATACGTTTCAGGAACTGCATTAAGAAGAATCATCGCAGAACAAAGTATTGTCGATGAAAACAACCAATTAGTCTCACCGAATCATTTATTCCAACTCGCTCTAGAAGGACATACGGTTGCGCAAGCGGTTACACAAAAATTCACGAGTGATTTAGCTATCGTAATTAGTTCGCTTCAAGCAGTACTAGATATGGATTGCGTGGTTATAGGTGGAGGAGTTTCAGATTCAGCTGATAGCTGGTGGGATCTGTTAATGAATGCACTAGAACCGTTGTTATTGAAACCATTAGAAGTGAAAAGAGCGAAATTTGGCAATGAAGCGGGAATGTTGGGTGCAGCCCTGCTAGTGTTATCAGATGAAAAAGAAATCGTATCTAAAAAATAAGCAAAGGTTGTGGATGGGTTGGCAAATCTAGTATTAGAAAATATTACTAAAGTATATGATAATAATGTTCCAGCAGTTTCGAATTTTGATTTAAAAGTTGCAGATCAAGAGTTTATCGTCTTTGTTGGTCCTTCTGGTTGTGGTAAATCGACAACATTACGCATGATCGCAGGTCTTGAAGATATTTCTTCGGGAAATTTCTACATTGATGGCAAAAGAATGAATGATGTAGCACCAAAAGATCGCGATATTGCGATGGTATTCCAAAACTATGCCTTATACCCACATATGTCAGTTTATGAAAATATGGCGTTTGGTTTAAAGTTACGTAAGTTTCCAAAAGATGATATTGATAAACGCGTTAAAAATGCAGCAGAAATTTTAGGTTTAGAAAATTATTTAGACCGTAAACCGAAAGCGCTATCAGGCGGACAACGTCAACGTGTGGCATTAGGTCGTGCGATTGTGCGTGATGCGAAACTGTTCTTGATGGATGAACCTTTATCAAATCTTGATTCCAAATTACGTGTGCAAATGCGTGCAGAAATTGCCAAATTACACTTACGTTTAAAAACGACAACAATTTATGTAACACATGACCAAACAGAAGCAATGACAATGGCTTCTCGGATCGTTGTTATGAAAGACGGACTTGTACAACAAATTGGTACACCAAAAGAAGTATACGATACACCTGATAATGTATTTGTAGGTGGATTTATCGGATCACCTTCTATGAACTTCTTTAACGGTAAAATGGTTAATGGTCAGTTTGTTATAAATGGTACATCAATTGTGATTCCTCCTAACCACGCTACATACTTAAAAGAGCAAGGATACGAAGGCAAAGAATTAATCTTAGGAATTCGTCCTGAACATATTACAAGCGAAGCTCCAATAGGTAGCCAAACTTTACGTTTGAAAGTAGAAGTTTCTGAGCTTACTGGTGCTGAATTAATGGTCTACTCAAATATTGAAGGTCAAGAATTTATTGCACGAATCGAATCAAGTAACCCAGTGCAACCTGGAGAAGCAATTGATTTGTCATTCGACGTAGCAAGAGGTCACTTCTTTGATAAAGAAAGTGAACTACGTATTAAATAGGAGAAGTTTCCTATCCCTAATCATGA
This sequence comes from Paenisporosarcina sp. P5_A11, assembly GCF_056400705.1. NCBI lineage: Bacteria > Bacillati > Bacillota > Bacilli > Caryophanales > Caryophanaceae > Paenisporosarcina > Paenisporosarcina sp. P5_A11. Next base: position 2,272 of record NZ_JBFUKT010000027.1, on the reverse strand, counting down.
AAAAGCGGCTCACACACAATTATGTGTAAGCCGCTTTTTTTGCATCTAATATAGGAATGCTAGTAATTAATATCCTGGTTTTTTAAGGATTTTAAAGATATTTGTTTTATAGTCTTCCACACCTGGTTGATCAAATGGGTTAATTTCTAATAGATACGCGCTGTATGCACAAGATACCATATAGAAATAAAGCAAGTAGCCAATGTTGGTTTCATTAAGTTCTTTAATGGTAAGACCAATTTGTGATACTTCACCAGATAAGTGAGCACTTGAAGTCGCTTCATAACAAGCTAAGTTGAACTCATTCAATGATAAGCCACTTAAATAATTCAACTCATCACCATTGTTTTCTGCTATGAAAACAGAAAGATCATTCGCTTTTTCTTCTATAATAAGGAATGATTCGAATAGGATGCGTTGACCATCTTGAATATATTGTCCAAGAGAATGCAAATCTGTCGAGAAAGAAACAGAAGCTGGGAAAAGGCCTTTTTGTTCTTTTCCTTCACTTTCTCCAAACAATTGTTTCCACCATTCTTGCAAGTAAGAAAGTTTTGGTTCGAATGTTGCTAATATTTCTATGGAGTAATTTTGATTGTATAAATGATTTCGAATGACAGCATATTGAATGGCTGTGTTTGAGTGTATGTCGAATTGTTGGAAGTCTTTTTCAGCATCCCTTGCACCATTTACTAAATCGTGAATAGAATAGCCAGCTACAGCAATTGGAAGCAAGCCAACAGCTGTTAATACAGAATAGCGTCCACCAATGTCAGCTGGTACTTCAAATCGTTGGTATCCTTTTTCTCTAGATAAACTTAGTAACGAACCTTTTTCAGCATCTGTAGTAACAATGATTCTTGAAACAGCATCTTCACCGTAACGATCTTCCATATATTTTTGAAGGAATCGAAACGCAAGAGCAGGTTCAGTGGTTGTACCAGATTTCGAAATGACATTTAGAGTAACCTCTTTGTCATCTAAATATTTCATGAGTTTCGCTAAGTATTCACCACTAACCTGATGACCTGCATATAGCACTTCCGTATCAGGATTAGTGTGGAAATGCGGAGTCAATCCTTCAATAACCGCTTTTGACCCTAAATAAGAACCACCAATTCCGATAACGACTAAGACATCAGAATTTTTACGAATACGGTCAGCCGTTTCTTGAATGTTTTGAAGAAAAGTCTCGCTCATACGGCTTGTCCAATCATGCCATCCTAAAAATTCTGAGCCAACACCTGTTTTATTTTGAAGGTTGTCATGAATAACGTTTAATTTCGCTTCAAGTTCTGGTGACACTAATTCTTGATATTCACCAGAATACGTTAATTCAATAGTCATAGAATTCTCCTTTTGTTTGATCGATTATATTACTTATTGCTAACACCATCTTAACATTTTATGGTTGAAGGGATATGGGTAGGCTTAGCGCTACTAAAATTGCATCTTTGGAAGAATAATAGATGCTTGTTTATTCAATTTTAGGTATATTGTTTTCAAAGAATACTCTTACATGAGAGAATGAGTGTTATGGAAATGAGAGGATGTTGGATTTGTTTTTTCGAATACTTACAGTAATGTGGGCTGTTATTATCCTGGTGGGAAGTTGTACGTCAGATCCACAGCTTTTTATTTATAATCAATATGTGAATTTCGAGTTTCAAAGTGCACCAAATATTAGTCAATTATTCATTATTAGTGATTTTCAATTAAATAGTACGTTCTTTTTGTTTCAGAAGATAGGACACTTTGCAGGTTTTGCACTGCTATTCTTTTTCCTATTTAATTGGATTAAAAATTATAAGGGTACATTCGTTTTATGTTTAATATTTGCTTTGTTAACTGAAATCCTTCAGCTCTATTTCAATCGAAATGGAAGGTTTTATGACGTTGGAGTAGATACTATTGGAATGGTTTTTGGGTATTTCATATGTCATTATTTGTATACAAAAGCAACTTTAAAGAAGGATATCGTCTAGTCAGTTTTTAAAATATACGAAGAAATCTTAAGATATTATTAAATGTTACATGAAATCTATCAAATGTAATCAAATGTAATGAATTTGTTACAAAACTGTAAACCATAAAAGGTTTTGTCGATGTTATGATAATAATAGTTAATTTATCAGAAATTATTGCCATTGGCCAACCGGAGGATTCAACTATATGAAATTACAGTCTCAGTTGTTAAAAGTCATTTCAATGTGTACGATTGCTTTATTTTTATTTATTTCACCTTTCGCAAATCATGCGGATGCAGCTAGTG
>NZ_JBFUKT010000026.1:0-27944 GCF_056400705.1 Paenisporosarcina sp. P5_A11 | reverse complement strand
GGCTAGTATAGTGCTAGAGCAATTTCGCAGAAAAACACCAGAAGAAATTCTACAATCTATCTCTAATATTAAAAAAGGTAGGCTGAAAATCATACTTGGGGCGGTAAGTGGTTCTGGGAAAACCTATCATTTACTCCTTGAAGGAAATGAGTTGAAAAGACGTGGGATTGAGGTTGTAGTAGGTCTAGTAAGTGCATCTAGTGGACCTAAAACACTGGAGCAATTAGGAGGTCTAGAAGTTATACCTTCTATTGAATGGGAGCAAAACGGGCATGTTAGGCAAGATTTGAATATGAAGGAAATTTACAAAAGAAACCCAGAAGTGATTTTAGTTGATCAGTTAGCTCATAAAAACCAGCCATCTGCTAAAAATCCCACTAGATTAGAAGATGTTAAGGAATTAATTAGAAATGAAATTAGTGTAATTACAACAATAAATATATACGAATTGAAAGGAGTAAAGGAAGTTGCAGAGCATTTAATGCAAGTTCCACTTCATGTAAGCGAGACTGTGCCCGAAGATACGTTGACGCAGGCTGATGAAGTACGTTTACTAGATGTTACGCCTGAAGCAATTTTAAAACGTCTCCAAGTAGGGGAGATAGAAGAAAAACACGAACAAACCATAGGACGTGTTCAATTTTACAATCAAGATAACCTAGCAGTACTTAGGGAGCTGTCACTCCGGTTTTTGGCTGGAGAAGTGGAAGAGGATCTAACTGATTATAGAGAACAGGAAGGGTTAATCGGCCCTTCCGGTGCCTCTGAACGAATTATGGTATGTGTTCAATATCATTGGAATGGCTCCATCTTGATACGAAGAGGGGATCAAATAGCCAAACGTTTAGGTGGGGAGTTATTAATCGTTTGCTTTATCCCAGCCCAGAAAAAACTTTCTAAAGAGGAAGAAATATTTAAAAAATCGATGCAAAAACTCATTAATAAATTAGATGGAAAGTTTGAAGAAATAACAATAGAAAGGGAAGACGTAGCCGAAGAAATAGTTGATTATGCCATGGAACATTATATAACTCGAATTATCCTTGGCCAATCTAAAAGGACGAGATGGGAAGAAATTATTCACCGTTCGATTTTCAATAGAATATTGAGAAAAACTAAAAATATTGATGTATTTATTGTAGCAGACAGGGCAGAAGTACATGGAGAAAGAGTAATACCCGCAATTCAATCAAATAAAAAGAAAAAAAATCCTTATCGAAGACTTTCATCTGATGAAATGAAAGAAAAAATAAAAGGGGTTAAAAGAGGTACCTTAAAGATTTATATTGGAGCAGCTCCAGGGGTAGGGAAGACTTATACCATGCTGAGGGAAGCAAATCAATTAAAGAAAAATGAAATTGATGTTGTGATTGGATTATTGGAGACACACGGGCGTAAAGAAACAGCATCTCAAGTTGGATCTTTAGAAATCGTACCAAGGAAACATGTTCAATATAAAAATGTAGTATTGGAGGAAATGGATCTTGAGGTCATAATAATCCGCAATCCCGAAGTTGTGCTGGTAGATGAATTAGCACATACCAATATACCGGGAAGTAAAAATCAAAAAAGGTTTGAAGATGTAATAGAGATTCTGAATGCTGGAATATCGGTTATTTCTACAATGAATATTCAACATGTAGAAAGCTTAAATGATAGTGTAGAGCAAATTACAGGTGTATGCGTAAGAGAAACCGTTCCCGACAAGGTTCTACATTTAGCAGATGAATTAGAGTTAATTGATCTCTCCCCAAATGCACTTAGACATCGAATGCGGGAAGGAAATATATATACGATGGATAAGGTAGAACAGTCACTTAGCAATTTCTTTAAGACACGAAACCTTATCGCATTAAGAGAACTTGCGCTACGTGAATTAGCAGATGATGTAGATGAAAGATTAGAATCACTAGATCGAAAAGAAGGAGTAAGAGGACCTTGGAGAAATGAAGAAATAATTTTCGTATGTGTGAATCTTAGACCAGATTCTGAGCGCTTAATAAGGAGAGGATTTCGTATTGCCTATCGTCTTAAAGCCACTTGGTATGTTGTTTACGTCAAAGACCAGCAACTTTTGTCAGATGAACAAGAGATTATTCTGAATAAAATCATGAGTCTTACGAATCGTTTAGGGGGTAATTTCGAATTATACTCGTCAGCTAACCACCGATTAGTTGTAACTGAAATCATGAAACAATTAGAAGACAAAAAAGCTACACAAGTTATTATAGGTCACTCAGCAAGAAGTAGATGGCAAGAAATCAAGAAAGGGTCGGTCGTGGCTCGTATGCTCAGAAACGCAAGGCATCTTGATATTCTAGTGGTTGCTGATTAAATGACATGAAAATCTAGAGGGGTTTCTAACAGGGGAACCACTTGAGTCAAAAAATATGCACCCCTTGGTCAAGTAGAATTCGACTGAGGGGTACTTTTTTATGCTAAGATGGGCAGTAGTGGTATTGAGTGTAACTTGTAGTAATGCCATTCTAAAGGTATGTTTTTCTTCTATTAATGAGAGAATTTATACAATAAACCATAAGACTTGAACAGAATAAACAATAGTATCATCAAAAGGAGGACTCTCTAATGAAATTCGTCAAATCAAAAATGATGCAACTCGTAAAAGAAAACGAAGAATTGAAAGTACGCTTAAATTCTATCGTTAAAGAACATGATCTAGAAAAAACGTTAGCATTAAAAGCGATGTATCATTCCGAAGTAGTTGAAGGAAAGTTTCAAGGATTATATCAGGAACTCTTTAAAAGATGATTGCTTAATTGTTCCACTATAAAATCCGAGTCATGGCAAAGTCCAGACTTGGGTTTTTTTCTATTTTAAGGATAAACGATGTCTCAGGTCGGAATAATAGCAGATCACGTCTGAATTATTTGGGGTGACGTCTGAAAAATGTGCGATGACGTCGGAAAAATTAGCATTGACGTCTGAAATATTGTGCTTGTTGGAATCTAAAGTTGGGTGGGTAAGTAGGAGAAAAATAGTAGTGACAAAACAATTAAAAGACCGTTAATTCACAACTGAATTAACGGTCTTTTAGTTAATGTAACAAGCAATAAAACAAGGCGCATCAAACACTATTTGTCATAGTGGTTGATGCGCCTTTGTCTATTAAATTATTACTCACTCACTAACCAAAGTGCTAGCTGAAGTACGAGTGCATCCTGGAAGGTAGAAGGATTGTATCCAGTTGTTTCGTGAATTTTCTTCAAGCGATATGTCAACGTATGCCGATGGATAGTTAAGACTTCTGCACAAATGGCTAGTTGTTGATCGCAATTGAAGTATTCTACAAGCGTAGTGCAATATTTTTCATCCAGCCCTTGTAGCACACGATTTGAAAATTGTTTAGCTTCTGTGGAGCTGCTCTTTTTGAGCAAGGAAAGCACTTCTACTTCTTCAAAAAAAGTGATTTTAGTCTCGGATTGTCCATATTGTAAAGCTAATTTAGCAGTTTGAAAGGATTGTTGAACCTCTTCAATTGTCTCTACTGGTTTCCCTGTACCCAGACGAACGGAAAGGTTTTTCTGCAAAAACGCAGACAACTTTTTAATCTTTTTATGGACTTCCTCAACTTTAATTCCAGCAGTTAAGATAAAGAGTTCATTTAATTGATAATGTCCAACCATTACCTCATCTTTATCAAAGTAATCTTCAAGTTGCTGAACGGCACCATGATAATGAGTGGAGGGTAACTCCAAAAGAATCGTGACATACGGTGAACGCAGAGGAAACCCAAGTCTGTCTAATCTTTCGTATAGGACTGGGGGATAAGATGTGGACGATATAAGCTCTTCAAATACCATTTCTTTCATTTTTCTCTTCCACTCAGACTTAGAAACAATCAATGATTGATGGATCATCATTTCTGTTGTCAGCTGCAGAAGTGTGGCAACGTCTTTTAATACGGCTGGGTTTCCCGTAATGCCGATGACGGCAATTAAGTGTTGCTGAAAGTATACGGGCATGTTGATTCCGGGTTTTGATCCTCGCCACTTGTGGGTGTTTTTTTCTGTAATCCACAGAGGTTTCTGTGTTTTGGCGACATGTAGGGCTCCCTCATGGATTCTCTCGACCCGTTCTTGTTCGCCGGAAGCTAAGATCATACCGTTCGTATCCATCACATTAATATTTCGGTTAAGACGAATCATCGTTTGTTCTACAATTTGATTTGCTAATTGTTTGGTTAGCATATGTCCACCGCCATGTATAAAATATCAATAGTTATTAACAGAAAATTCATACACCAAGTATAATGTATTTCTCTTTATTTATCACTATACTATTTTGTAAGCGCTTACCGAAGGAGTGAATGAAGTGAAAATCGTCATAAGTCCTGACTCATTTAAAGGAAGCTTGGCAGCAGATGAAGTTGCTCAAGCGATGGCAGCAGGAATACGGGCTTTTGATCAGTCGATTGAAACACTTATATTGCCCGTAGCTGATGGAGGGGAAGGCACTTTAGAAAGCCTCATCAGTGCTACAAATGGAAGATTAGTTACTGTTATTGTACAGGATCCACTTGAAAGAAAAATATCTGCTGATTACGGTATTTTAGGTGATGAGGAGACGTGTGTGATAGAAATGGCTAAAGCATCTGGTTTAACTCTTTTACATAGGGAGGAGAGAAACCCTTTATATGCAACCTCCTATGGGACAGGTGAATTAATCAAGCATGCTTTAGATGCAGGTTTTCGGAAGTTTATTGTTGGAATAGGTGGCAGTGCAACCAATGATGGTGGAGTTGGAATGTTAAAAGCACTTGGTATGAAGTTTCTAAATTGCGATGGGGCAGACCTTGGAACTGGAGGTGGAGCACTTGATCAGTTGTCGCATATTGACATGTCTGAGTTTGACCCTCGAATAGAAGATTCCAAGTTTATCATAGCTTGCGATGTAGATAATCCATTTATCGGTACAAATGGTGCTTCACATATTTTTGGTCCTCAAAAAGGTGCTACTGAATCTATAGTATCTATATTAGATCGAAATTTGAAAACGTTAGCTGATGTTATTGAACGTACATATGGAGTATCCATTCATCATCGCCAAGGTGCGGGAGCAGCAGGAGGGTTAGGGGGTGCGTTTCAAGCATTTTTTCCTCTAACCATGAAACCTGGAATTGAAGTTGTGATGGAAGCAATYGGTTTTCGTGAACAAATAAAAAATGCCGATTTAGTCATTACAGGAGAAGGTAGATCAGATGAACAAACTCTCTCTGGAAAAGCACCTTATGGGGTTGCGAAAGTAGCAAGGGAACATGGTATTCCTGTGATGTTATTGTCTGGATACCTAGAGCCATCGAGCAAAAAGAGGTTGAGTTCTTATTTTGACGTTATTGGAAGTGTGGTAAACGAAAGAGTTACACAAAGAGAATCAATGGAAGATACCGCGCTTTTTTTAAAGATTCAAATGTATCAAATGATTTTATCTTATGTACAAATGAAAAAATAAGGGGGAATTCGGTATGTTATTTTTCATTATTTTACTAGGGGTAGTATTGATTGTAGTAGCAACAGCTGCCTTTAAAGTTCATCCGTTTTTAGCGTTATTATTCAGTGCATTTTTTGTAGGGATTGCTTCAGGAATGCCGTTGTTAACCGTTGTTGAAAATGTAAATACCGGTTTTGGTGGTTTGATGACGAGTATTGGACTTGTCATTGTTGCTGGTACGATTATCGGGGTCGTTTTAGAGAAATCTGGTGCTGCATTTAGGATGGCAGAAGTGGTATTGCGTGTTCTTGGGGACAAGCGACCGCAGCTAGCCATGTCCGTAATCGGATATATTGTTTCGATACCAGTGTTTTGTGATTCAGGCTATATTATTCTAACTAGCTTGAAAAAAGCTTTAGCTAAGCGTGCAAAAGTTACGATTGCTTCTATGGGAATCGCACTTGCGACTGGATTATATGCAACACATGTCCTCGTCCCTCCAACGCCTGGACCAATCGCTGCAGCTGGAAATATTGGAGCTGCAGATTATTTGGGAACAATCATTTTAATCGGTTTATTAATAGCAATTCCAGCTACAATTGTGGGTTATTTCTGGGCAGTAAAAGTGGGAACGAAAATCGAGGTAGAAGCGGATAAAGAAGCATTAGAATTAAATTATGATGAAATCGTCAAATCATTTGGTAAAATGCCATCTACATTCAAATCATTTTTACCGATTGTTTTACCAATAGTTCTAATCGGAATCGGTTCAATTGCTGCACTTTTAGGAGAAGAAAGTGGCTGGATTAACTTCTTGAAATTTCTCGGATCACCATCTGTTGCTTTATTACTAGGTGTCTTGGCATCGTTCTTATTATTACCTGCGCTCAACGAGGACACATTAACGAACTGGATTGGAGAAGCACTTAAAGAGGCGGCACCAATTCTATTAATTACCGGTGCGGGTGGCGCATTCGGAACTGTAATTAAGAATACTGGCGTCGCTGAATTACTTCAAAACATGGATTTAGGATCACTTGCAACTGGAGCCCTATTCTTACTAGTGCCTTTCTTAATAGCAGCAGCACTAAAAACAGCACAAGGTTCTTCTACAGCTGCACTAGTTATTACATCTTCATTAATTGCACCATTACTGCCGCAACTTGGAATTGAAGGAGCGATCCCATTAGCACTTGTGGTTATGGCTATCGGAGCGGGTGCAATGACAGTTAGTCACGTTAATGATAGCTTCTTCTGGGTAGTCACTCAATATAGTGGCATGAAAGTAACTGATGCCTACAAGGCGATGACGATGGCGACATTATTAATGGGTATCACGACCATTGCTGTGACTATGTTGTTATGGGTAGTAATGGTATAAACCTGAGCAGAGTAGCAGATTTTCCAATAACGGCAACTTCTTTTGAAATAAAAAAACCCATCACATGTCCGAATCATTGCTGATTTGAACGAGTGATGGGTTTTTTTTATAGATTATACGTTTTGTTTTTGACGCTCAAGTTCCGCTAATCTCGCTTGATATTGCTCTTCAGTCAATTGGTGCTCCACGATATAACGATTGCGTGGATGTGTACGACATTCGTCTGAACAGCTTCGTAAGTAAAGATGTTCGTTTTCTTCTGAACAAAGAATTTTGTCGTTACATTCAGGGTTTGCACAGTTTACATAGCGTTCACAAGGCGTACCGTCAAAATGATCTTTACCGACAATGACATGCTCGACTTTGTTGATTGGCACAGCAATACGTTCATCGAAAACATACATTTGGCCGTCCCATAGCTGACCTTTTACTTCTGGGTCGGTACCGTATGCATGGATTCCTCCATGAAGTTGACCTACATCCTCATAGCCTTCTTTAACTAACCAGCCCGAGAATTTTTCACAACGAATTCCGCCTGTACAATACGTTAATATCTTCTTGCCTTCAAACTGTTCTTTGTTTTCACGCATCCAAGCTGGTAGGTCACGGAAATTTTTAATTTCCGGACGAACCGCCCCACGGAAATGACCTAAATCGAATTCGTAATCATTTCGTGCATCAATTACAATCGTATCGTCTTGTTGCATTTTTTCGTAGAATTCTGTTGGGGACAAGTATTCACCTGTAATCTCGTTCGGGTTAATGTCATCTTCTCCGAGTCCAAGATGAACAACTTCTTTTTTTGCACGTACATGCATTTTTTTGAAAGCATGACCTTCTGAAGCATCAATTTTCCACATCATATCTGCAAAACGCTCATCACTCTTCATCATGTTCATATACGCTTGGGTCTGTTCAAGTGTTCCTGAAACCGTACCGTTAATGCCTTCTGTTGAAACGAGAATGCGTCCTAATAAGCCAAGCTCTTTACACGCAGCTAAGTGAGTTTGCGCGAATAATTCAGGTTCATCGATTAATACATATTTATAATATAACAAGACTTGATAAGTATTGTTTTCCATTTTATTTAACCACCTTACATTTATGTTAATTCAATCAATAAATATATCATAAAAACGGATTTTTGACTAGAAATTTAGTGGATATATTAGTGCGAAATGTCTAGTTTACCTATCTTTCACTTTGTTACTTCTGAGGATTCAGAGTAGCATGCTCTTTAGTGTCTTTTGATTAAAAACAAACAAATAAAATTATTTAAAATATTTTATGCAATATATTKCATTTTGCGATTAAAGGGAGTAGGATTGGTTTCAGTGATATATTGCATATTGGAAATAGAAATACTCGATTAATTAACAATCAAAGAAGGTTAAATAGGAGGAAAGAGTATGGAGACTAAATTGTCGTTTTCATCGTATTTGGTTATTGGCGTTATGTTATTTGCTTTATTTTTTGGAGCAGGGAATTTAATCTTTCCGGCTTCTCTCGGCCAGAATGCCGGTTCAAATGTTTGGGTTGCTATCACCGGGTTTTTAATTACAGGAATAGGCCTACCTTTCCTTGGACTTTTAGCGATGGGGTATTCGGGTAGTCGAAGTTTACAAGATCTCGCGAGTCGAATACATCCACTGTATGCGGTTATTTTTACGTCAGTATTGTACTTAACAATCGGTCCTTTTTTTGCGATTCCAAGAACAGGTGCTGTTTCTTATGAAGTAGGTATTGCACCGTTTGTCGGTAGTGGGTATGAGCAAATAGCGTTAGGAATCTTTACAGTTATTTTCTTCGGAATTACTCTTTGGTTCTCTCTAAACCCAGCCAAACTAATTGATCGAGTAGGAAAAGTGTTATCACCAGCTATCTTAGTGCTGTTATTTGTTCTATTAATTATGGTTATTGTAAAGCCTATGGGTTCTATTGGAGAGCCTCAAGAAGCATATGCAAGTGGTGCGTTCATGAAAGGCTTTACAGAAGGTTACAATACGATGGATGCACTGGCTTCCCTTGTATTTGGGATAATTGTCATCAATACCATTCGGAAAATGGGCGTCACTTCAAAGCGTGGCATTCTGCTAGCGACGACGAAGTCCGGGGGAATTGCTATTTTACTACTCGGAATCGTTTATGTGGGAATTGCTTATTTGGGGGCAACGAGTACACAATTGCTAGGATTATTTGACTCAGGTGGTCCAGTTCTCAGCGGTACAGCTTCTCATTATTTTGGATCATTCGGAATGATCTTGATGGCGGTTATTATTTTCTTAGCCTGTTTAACTACTAGTATCGGTGTGACTATGGCTTGTGGAGAGTATTTCAATTCCTTGTTCCCGAAAATTAGTTATAAAGCTTATATTGTTATTTTTTCACTGTTCTCTTTAGTTGTTTCAAATATCGGCTTATCGAATATAATTACATACTCGATTCCGGTTTTAATGTTTATTTATCCACTTGCAATCGTGTTGATGTTACTGACATTTACATCCTCATTATTTAATCATGCAAGGCTCGTATATGTATCTGCTACGATAGTTACCTTTCTGATCAGTAGTATCGATGGTCTTAAAACCTTATGTACTTCATTAAGTATCGACTATTTTGTTTGGATGAAGCCTATTGTATCGTTTTATGAGAATACCTTGCCATTTTATAGCCAAGGTCTAGGATGGCTTGTTCCAGTATTACTGGTCATGGTAGTTACAGGAATTCTCGGACGTGTATTCAATCTATCCATTGTTCCTGTTTATAAAAAAGTAACTTCATAATAAACTAAACCCCCACATCTCTGATTATAAAACAGAGATGTGGGGGTTTTTAATTAGTTATAGCTAACAGTGACAAATAGACACAAAAAAAGACTCTGAATCTTCAGAGTCACTCTTTATCATCATCTTCACGTGAATAAAATTCTTCAATGGCACGGAGCCAATTATCTCTCATTAATTGAGAAACAAGCAGTGCGTCTCGCTTTTTCAAACAATCGATAATCGTGTCATGTTGTTGAATCGAATAAGTCGTTAAGACAATCGAATTATGGAAAAATAGTCTTCTGACATGCGCTTGTAAAGAAGCGACCATTGAAGTTATGTATGGGTTATTTGCTGCATCAACAATGATTTGATGAAACTCTTCATCAACTTTGAGAGCTAAAAAGTAATCTTCGGTGTGGACTGCTTTAGAGAAACGTTCATTAGTATCTTCTAAATTACGGATGATTTGTTCATTTAAATTCGGAACCGCAAGTTCAGCAGAAAGAGCCTGCAGAGCTGCAAGTGGTGGGAGAAGATCAATTATATCCTCTTTTTTAACTTTCGTTACTTGAGTTGCTTTTCCAGGAAACATTTCTACGAACCCTTGTACTTCAAGTAGTTGCAATGACTCGCGGATAGGCGTTCTACTGACACCTAATGCTCGAGCTAACTCGTTGTCATTTAATTTTTCTTCAGGACGTAATGTGCCATCGGTTATCCATTGTTGTAACTGATTAAAAGCATTTTCTTTTGCAGAAATACGGACAGGCTTATTATGATTCAGTGGTATGGGCATTTAGGAAACAACCTTTCCTGTCAGGCTTATTTGTATATAAAGAAACTTCTTCCATTATACTACAAATAGTATATACGTGATATATTGCAATCAAAATGCAATATACACCTTAAGGGATAGACAATGTAAGGTCACAGCTATTTTGTTGGCCTGAGCAATCCGTTGTGGACGGTAAATTAATCACTGGTCAAAACCCACAATCAACACCATTGGTCGTAAAAGAATTAGTGAAAAAATTAGGTTAATAAGAAAAGTTCAGTTTTGAGTCACTTTGTAAAAAATAAATGGCTTTTATCATTAATATAATGAAGCAAATATAACCGGTTCGGGTGGATTATTGTTTTATCCGGCTGAATGCCTTTTGTAGCAACCGATCTACTTATGAAACCAAACCATTGGCGTTGCCGCGCCTTTGGTTTGGTTTCAGTTTACCTTACTGTTGTCAACTAGTTCATTCCATCCTTTTTCATTTTCTCCTCCATTTCAGACCGAAGGCGTTAACTACCTAATCCTGAAGTAATGTCAGCTTGCTGATTGAATCAATGTTTTTGGGCAGTTTTGTTAAGGAATGATTAAAATTAATAAATTATTAATTTTCAAAATAAGCTACTGATAAGGGTAAATAATTAGTTGAATAATGGATATACTACAATTTCTGGAGGTGAAATTATATGGAAAGTAAACCACTACATTATGATGGAAGTTTCCAAAATGTTGATGCTTTAGAGAGTGAAGAAAACAACAATGAAGCATTTGCATTAACAGATGAAATACGAAAAAAAATAAGTGGAAATCCTTATATGATGAATAAAACTGAATAGGGATGTGCAATATCTCTTTTTAATTTTTTACAGTAGTTTATGAATATATATTCTAAATTATCCACATAAACAAGGAAGAAAGAAAGGAAGTACGAAATGACAAAAGTATTGTACATTACAGCTCATCCACATGATGACACTCAGTCTTACAGTATGGCAGTAGGAAAGGCTTTTATCGACAATTATAAAGAAGCAAATCCAAACGACGAAATTGTGAATGTTGACCTTTTTAAGGAAAATATTCCACAAATTGATATAGATATTTTTAGTGGTTGGGGTAAACTTCAATCTGGAAAGGGATTTGAAGAGCTTTCATCAGATGAGAAAGCAAAAGTAAGTAGACTATCAGAACTATGTGAACAATTTATTTCAGCAGATAAATATGTTTTTGTTACACCTTTGTGGAACTTTTCTTTCCCGCCAGTATTGAAAGCATATATTGATTCAGTATCTGTGGCTGGTAAAACATTTAAATATACAGAACAAGGTCCAGTTGGTCTTTTAACTGATAAAAAAGCTTTACATATACAAGCTCGTGGAGGAATTTATTCAGAAGGACCTGCAGCTCAAATGGAAATGGGTCACCGCTATTTAAATATTATTATGCAATTCTATGGAGTACCTTCATTTGAAGGCTTATTTATAGAAGGTCATGCTGCAATGCCAGATAAAGCACAAGAAATTAAAGAAAACGCAATTGCACGGGCTAAGGATTTAGCCCATACTTTTTAGAATTACTAAGGGAGCCAACACCTTAAGTAGACACGGCACCAGACTTAGATAAAAACAATAATAACATCAGATAATCCTTGTTAAACTAACGAGTGCTTTAGTTCAATAAGGGAGTAGAAAATATCTCTAACTAAACAATTAAAACGAGAAAAACGCTGAGATAATCCTCAGTGTTTTTTTATATCTTTTTCCATCACGAATATTCATTTCACCGCCGTTTTAGATGCCTAATTATATAGCCGATTCGCACAATAACTGTTAATAGATCTGTCAAAAATGCACAATTGGGAAGTAAAATAGATACAAACCTTGATATAATAATAAAAAATAGGCATCTAAATTGGGTGCCTATTTTGGGCTTTATTTACGAAAAAGTGATTCAATATTGAACGGTTTACTTAATTTTTGTATCCTTTTCTATTTAATGGTTCAACATTTCTTGATTTTTGCAGATAACAAAAAATTAATAACGAATCTTAATCCAATCTTAGTGAAAAAGCAATTTTTTATGAATTACAAAAATAGCGAATCAAGTTCAATTCATGATAAGATGATTCAATCATTCAATTGAGCGGAATATAAAAATAAAGGAGTTATTATGAAAAATCGAAGCATCATCGCAGTATTTTATTTAGTTGGATTAACGTTTTTGTCTTTGGGAATTAGTTTAATCATTTTGGCTGATTTAGGTGCTGGAGCTTGGGATGCCATGTATGTGGGGTTGAATGAACATTTTGGCCTTAGTGTAGGTACATGGATTTTTATTGTAGGGATTTTACTGATTTTCGTCAATGCGCTTCTGTTAAAAGAACGAATTGATGTTTCTGCGGTGATACCCGTACTCGGTGTGGGGTTTTTAATTGATTTTTGGCTTCTATTTGTTTTTGCTAATTTTCAAGTGCCAATGCTTGCGATTCAATTAGCAATGTTAGGTGGGGGAGTGGCAGTAATTGCTGTGGGCATTGCTTGTTATTTACAGTCTAAGATTGCTCGCAACCCCATGGATACATTAATGATAGCTATTCAAACAATCACTGGGAAAAGCATGGCTGTCTCAAAAACGATGATGGAGCTTGGCGTGCTAATCATTGCATTCTTACTTGGAGGTCCAATTGGTTTGGGTACGATTTTTGTCACCCTGATGATTGGTCCCATGATTCAGTTTTTCTATAGCCCAGTAACGAAGTTGCGTAACTATTTGTGTGAGGATGCTAATAGAGGTCCAATAAAAGTTAATTCGTAAGCAATATAAAAAAGAGTAGGGAATTCTTAGGGAATTCTCCTACTCTTTTTTGTTTGACTTACGTTCGGTCTAACAATGTACTACTGACTTTTAATGTGAAAACAAGTCTGTAGAGTGCTTCACGTGATTTTTAGTTTCTGGATTGACGAAGTGTTTTGCTGCATTTATTGCAATTGGTGCTTCACCAAATCCACAGGCGATGAGCTTAACTTTGCCTTCATAAATGTTGCTATCACCGACTGCATAAACACCAGGAAGTGTCGTTTCCATTTTAGAATTTACTTTTATTGCATGGCGTTCCATATCCATGCCCCATTCTTTCATATTCCCTATATGTGAACGGAAACCATAATTAACGATAACATGATCGGCCTTCAGTAATTCAACCTCGCCGTTTGTATTTCGCACAGCAACATGCGTAAAATTATCGCCTTCAGGTTCGAAATGATCAACAACGTATGGTGTTTTAATGACAACAGAAGACTGTTTTAGTAACTCTAGGCTATGTTCGTGAGCGCGGAAAGAATCGCGTCGATGAACAAGTGTGACAGAGTTTGCAATTGGTTCTAGCATAAGTGCCCAATCCACCGCTGAATCTCCACCGCCAAATAACACGATATCTTTGCCAGCGAATTTGCCCATGTCATCCACGAAATAATGGAGTTGAGTGCCTTCATATTGGATTGCTGCTTCGAGTTCTAAGCGTTTCGGTTCGAATGCACCATTTCCTGTCGTGAAAATGACAGATTTAGTTAAGTGTGTATCTGATTCGGTAGTAAGCTGCCATGTACCATCCTCAAGTCTAGTCATATCTTCCACTGACTCACCTGTGATGATGGTCGGTGAAAAGATAGCGAGTTGTTCTGATAAGTTATCGACTAAATCTTTTGCTCTAATTTTCGGAAATCCAGCAATATCATATATGTATTTTTCTGGATAAAGAGCAGTTAACTGTCCTCCGACATTTGGTAAACTTTCAATGATTTTAACTGACATTTGACGCATGCCTCCGTAAAATGCAGTGAATAATCCAGCAGGCCCAGCGCCTACTATTGTAACGTCATAAATTTTCATATGTAATTGAGCTCCTTGTCCGTGAAGTGTCTATTTTGATTCTACCACTTTCTAAGCTGGAGTAAGTAATTTCAAACATATTTCAGTCGAAAGTCCTAGTGAAATACAAATAGTTCAACTATATCTGGTAGTAGGTCTAAATCCATATTCTACAAATAACATGTTTGTTACTTGTGCTGAAGGGAATAATACAAACAAGTCTAATAATTCTAAAGGAGGCATTTTAATGACTAAAGAAAATGAGTTTCCTGAATTTGAACCCGAACATACAGAAGTAGAAAAGCGTCAGAAGCAGCAAGAAGAGAACGAAAAAGAATTGAAGCAAAATCAAAAACTTCATGATAACCGTGGAGAACAAGTTATTAATAATCCACAAGAAGATTATCAGGGTGAAAAAGATTTAAACAATCAATCAAATGAAAATCAAAACGAACAAAATTTAAATGACCTTACAAATGATATTGCGAATAAACAGGGTAGGAACTTTAATTAAAGTGTATAAACGGCAAAATATTTTGGGAAACCGGTAATCCATACTTTGTGGATTACCGGTTTTTTATTAGTGTGTCTCAGTAGACATAGACAAGCGTTCGGTAGGTGGTAACAATATGCTAAATATAGTGGCTGCAACAACACCTCGATAATTCATTGTTTATTGATTTTAAGTAGCACAATAAATTTCGATTCCCGCAATATGTATGACAAGAATAGTTGGATAATATGCGAGTTTTTCATATTTAAAAGGTCTATGGATGAACATAATTGACGATTGGTCGAGGTAGGGCCTATACTTACGATACAAAGTTAATATTTATCTTCCATTAAGGGGAGTAGCTATACAGCAAAATCGTCAATACAGGATTGTCAGTCCTCGGCTTTGTTGGCAACTTCAGTTGTTTGCGAGACCTTACCAATTATTTGGTGAGGTCTTTTATTTATTTGAGACGTTGTGACCAATTTTTGGTTATATCGTCTCTTTTTATTTATTATAATGTATAGGAGGTTAATGCTTGAACACATATCAAGAACTTGCAAATACAGTGGTGATATCCCCCAAGAAAAATCGATTACTTCATTATGATGATTCACTAAAACTCATAGGGACTGGAAGAAGTGCATTTGTTTTTCGAATTAATAATTCAAATAAAGCAATTAAGTTATTCTTTCCTGATTTTACTTACATCGCAAAAGAAGAAGCTGATATATATTTAGCATTACAAGATATATCCTATTTCCCGACTATTTATGATTCTGGTCTTAATTATATTGTCATGGATTACATTGAGGGACGTACCTTATTTGAGTGCGTGAATCAAGGCATTCCGATTACGACCGATCATATAAAGGAAATTGACACCGCACTACTATTAGCTGCTAATAAAGGATTAAATCCTTCCGACATTCATCTGAGAAATATTATAATCACATCCAATAATGACATCAAACTAATTGATGTCGCACGGTTTAGACAAACTAAGGATTGTACCCAATGGAGTGATTTGAAATCAGTCTATCTTCTTTATTATAAGAAGCCATATTTTCCGAAAAAAATTCCTGCACCTGTCATGAACACGGTTGCTTTTTTCTATAAAAAAAAGTTAATCCCTCCTCATTTGTCCTCTCCAAAGAGGGATTAGACATTCAAAGCGGCAGTTTTCAACAACTGCCGCTTTTTTACATGGAAAAATCTTTAGTACAATGGGGATCAGTTCATTTAAGACGAAAGGCAAAATAAAAGGGAAAATTCAGAAGGGATTCGATGGAAAGAGGATACGGGGGCTAACTTCCTAGTCGTGGTGTTATGTCAACCTACGGTGTATGCGAGATGCATGCCAGTTCAGAGATTGAATCGATGGCTGGCCGATGGATCATCCAGTTTCTTGTTCAACTAACGGGGCAGTTTAGTTGAACAAGGATTTTTATGAAAGTTTATAGAAAAGGATTAAGAAGTTGGATTTTATTTTATGAGTTTATTTGAGAGGGTGACAGGATGATTAACTATTCAGGAACACCAACGATAGAAACCGACCGTTTAAGCCTAAGAAGATTAGAACTCACAGATGCTCAAAGCGTCTTTGACAATTGGCTTTCAGACGAACGGGTAACTGACAATCTAATTAAAGGAGCACATAAGACTGTTTCGGAAACAATTGAGAGGGTGGCTGGGATTGTAAGTGAATATGGCAGTGAAAAATTTTGTTACTGGGGTATTCAACTGAAAGCTAGCGGTGAACTAATTGGGGCAATCGATTTCTTTAATTTTGACAGTGCCACTGAAAACTGTGAGGTAGGTTATTCGCTTGGATATAAATGGTGGAATCAGGGCTATGGGACTGAATCGTTAAAATCGGTTATGGAATTTGGCTTTAGGCATATGAATATCCATAAGATATCCGCAGCACATAACCTCGATAATGCGGCTTCTGGAAAAATTATGAGTAAAGTTGGTATGGAACAAGAAGGAACGATTAGGCACATGATTCGTAATGCCAAGAATCAATACAAGGACTGTGCTGTTTATGGACTTCTCCAAGAAGATTATTTAAAAAACACTGCCAGAGCCCATACATCTATCATTAAGGTAGAATTGTAAAATACGGGCTTAAGTTGTTCAACTAACGGATGCTTTAGCTGAAAAACAAGTTGCCTTAAAAGGCAGCTTGTTTTATTGACTTAAAGCCCCTGTTACTTCCCAATCCGGGTGTTATGTCACCTGGATTGGGAAAATTGTATTAGATTCTAATTATGAATTCAGTGCGGATTTTTTAAATCATTCTACCCGGTCAAGTAAGAAATCAGTCATATAGCCAAACTGTTTTTGTTGACGACCGTCAAATCATTTTTCAAGTAATAATCAACTAATTCAGAGATAATCGCCCCTTCACCATGCTTGAAGCAGCACTGGTAGTTCACCTGAAACTTGGATAACAGCCCTCTAAGGAATTAATATAGGCAAGATGGTGGAGTGTTTAATTTCTCGAAGAGCTAGGCTTGTTTGGATGCGAGAGATGCCCAGTTTGTTAAGTTTGCGAATAAATTCTTCTAGACCTTGTCGATTTTTATTAGCCACTTTTAATAAATAATCATATTCACCTGTAAGGCAATGACATTCCAATACTTCTGGCATGGCTTCTAAGCTGTTTTCAAGGATTTCCAATTGCCCGGCTTGATGGATATCAGTACTTATGAAGATATAGCAAAGAAGGTCAAATCCCAATTTTTGCTGGTCTAGAATTGCGACTTGTTTTTGGATATAGCCTTCGTTTTCTAAACGTTTAATACGAGCGTGAGTAGCAGGTGGTGATAAATTCACACGTCGTCCAAGTTCAGCGTTACTAATATTCGCTTGTCTTTGTAAAATATCGAGAATTTGAAGGTCGATTGAATCGAGTGCTTTATTAATAGGCGTTTCCATGTAGATGCTCCTTTGCGGTTTATTCTGAAATCTCAATAATAAAACGATGAATATGGAATAAGTTAAGGTTTTTGTTGTATATTCTTTTGATTATATCGAAATTAATGAGAATGACAAAATAATATATGGTGTAAACCTTTATCATGCTAAAATTATCTTATAGCCATGAAGGGGTTGTAGGTCATGCCGTATTTATATTATTTTTTATTATTATTTACAAGTTTTTTATGGGGTGGGAATTTTGTTGTCGGAAAAACGTTAGTTGATCATGCTTCTCCGGTAACTTTGACCACATTGAGATGGTTAATTGCAGTCCTTTGTCTTATTCCAATTGTCTGGTGGAAAGAAAAGAGTCTTTCGGTATCACGAAAAGCGATTCTTCCTTTGCTACTAATGGGAATAACAGGCGTTGTATTATTTAATCTCTTTCAATTTCTTGCGTTAGATTTTACTTCAGCTACGAATGTAGGGTTGATCTCTACGTTAAATATGTTTTCCATTGCCTTGTTTTCCTTTTTATTTTTGAAAGAAAAGATAAATACATGGCAGTTAGGTTCAATGTTGATTTCATTTGTTGGCGTGCTTTTAGTTCTTTCAAAAGGACACTTCGAGATGCTATTTTCAATTGGTTTCAATAAAGGAGACTTATTGATGGTTGCAGCTGTTTGTGTATGGGGATTGTATTCGATCGTAAGCAAATGGGCGATGAAGTATACAACACCATTGATGGCTACGTTATATTCTGGGGTTTTTGGCGTTATTGTATTAATTCCTTTAAATGTACACGATTTTACTATTACGAATTTGAATGCATCCTTTGTGCAATCTATTTTATACACAGGTGTTGTATCGACTGTGTTGTGCATGTTGTTATGGAATATTGGTGTCCAAAAAATAGGCGCAACAACATCAGGCATGTTCTTAAATTTTAATCCGATTTTCACAGCTTTCATTGCTTTTATGTGGCTAGGAGAAAGACTGACTCTGATACAAGGGGTGGGGAGTGTGACTGTAATCGTTGGATGCTTCTTGTTTACTTTTTTCAAACAAAAGCTGAATGCGCTTCCGACTTTACCTCAACTTTATATAGATGAAAATCTCCCATCATCTATTGCCAGAAAGTGATAAAAATATAATAATATAAAAACGAACCTGAACCACGTTAATCGTGGTTCAGGTTCGTTTTTTATATTATTTAGTAGTTACTGCTTCAATTTCTTCTGTTAATTTCACCAATTCATCAACTAATTCTCCGATGTAGGCAATAGTGTCACGAAGAGGTTTTTCAGTTGTTATATCGACACCTGCCATTTGAGCAAGTTCAACTGGTGACTTTGTGCCACCTGCTTGAAGAACTTCTAACCACTGGGCAACTGCGGGTTCGCCTTCTTCTAATATGCGTTTTGATACTTGTGTTGAAATTGTTAATCCAGCACTGTACGTGTAAGGGTATAAGCCCATGTAGTAGTGGGGCTGGCGCATCCAAGTTAATTCAGCACCTGGTGTAATGTCGACTGCATCACCCCAGAATTCTTCTAATACGCCACGTTTGATTTCATTTAATATCCCCGCATTAACATTGTGACCTGCATTCACACGTTCATATACTTTTCGTTGGAAAGCAGCTTCGAGTAARTGTGTTACGAAGTTATGGTAGTAAGTACGTGACACGATAGACGCTATAACCCAACGCTTGAACTTTGGATCGTCTGAGTTCGCAAGTAAGTGATTCGCCATTAACATTTCATTCATCGTCGATGGTGCTTCGATGAAGTACAAGGATGGGCGAGAATTAAAGACGTTCTGTTTTTTATGTGCATTATAGAAATGGCCTGCATGTCCAAGTTCATGAGCTAATACAAACACCTCGTTCATGCGGCTGGACCAAGAAATTAAGATGTAAGGATGTGAACCGTATGGGCTAGAACAGAAAGCACCAGTGGATTTCCCTTTATTTTGCGCAAAGTCAATCCAACGCTCATCAAATGAACGGTTGACCATGTCTAAATAATCGTCACCCATAATGGCAAGTGCATCATTCATATATTTCTTTGATTCTTCAATCGTAATTTTAGGTTCATAAGAAGGATCTAATGGAATCTTCAAGTCTGCAAATGTCATTTCCTCTAGGCCGTGAACGTCTTGAAGAAGTTTTGCATACTTACGCATATGTGGTGAAAGTTCGCTCATGATTAAATCGATTTGACGATTAAATAGGGATTGGTCAACTTCTTGTCCAAATAATAAATGATCAAACATATTGTCAAAACCACGTAAATCTGAGGTCGTTTTTTCAATTTGCACTTTCATATCATATGTTTTTGCAGTGGTGTGCTGATAGTTTTTAATTTGATTGGAGAATGACTCGAATGCAGCACGTCGTATCTCAGTATCCGTTTCTGCTTCCCAGTCTCCTTCAAACAATACGTAGCTTAACGGGTATTTCTTGCCGTTAACTTCGAAATCTTCAAAAGATAAATCGACCATTTTAGTTGTATTGTACAACTCGTAAGGACCACCGAATGAAGAAGAGTACGCGGCTAACGTTTTCTCCACTTCAGGATGAAGCTGATGTGGTTTTCTGCGAATTAATTTTTTTAAGTAGTGACCAAATTCATCTGAGTTTTTCAATGCGTCTTCTAATATTTCTACAGGTAACTCTAGTAATTCACTATCCACAAATGATAGTTTACTGCTTAAATTTGCAGAGACTGAACCGAATTTAGCAGAACGCATCTGTGCATCGCTATCTGTTTGGTCTGTACTGTAAGCGAGGCTTGCGTAAGTACCGATTGGAACGAACTGTTCATAAATTTGTGCATACCCTTTTAAAGCATCTACAGCCGACTGTGCATCTTTGATACTACCTTTGAATTTTGTGCAAAAAGCATCTACTTCTTTTTCAAGTTGTACAAGTGCAGTTTGATAAGATTCTTCTGATGTGAATAAGTCTTGTAAGTTCCACGTTTCGTCTTTTTTAACTTCTGAACGTATAGGTAAACTTTTAACCATCTTCATCTCTCCCTTTTATTACGGATATCGAACTAATAATAAGTATAATTGTATTTGTTTAAACATTCACTCTTTTTTATGTGGTATTGATTAATTTTTTTCAATTAAAAGGGAATTGATAAGTTGATGGAGATAGATTTTTTTCATCATTTTTTGAAGGAATTAAATAAAAGTGATAATTCTTAATAATTCGGGTATTAATAGGTGAAGATATTTATTTTGACTGGCGGTTTTTCATGTTATAAGATGAATAATACCAAGCAAGTCTATCTGAATTAGGAGGAATAGAAATGAAAAAAATTAGTTTAGTACTATTAATGATACTAACAGCTGTTTTCGTATTATCAGCTTGTGGAACTGCAAAAGATAATAATGCAAAAAAAGACGATAATAACACAGGATCGACAGAAGGAGATTTATTAGCGAAAGTGCAAGAAGAAGGAGAGTTATTAGTTGGTACAGAAGGTACATACCCACCATTCACTTACCACGATGAAACGGGTAAATTAACTGGTTTTGATGTTGAAATTGCTGAAGAAGTAGCTTCACGTTTAGGCGTTAAAGCGAAATTCATGGAAACACAATGGGATGCTATATTTGCAGGACTGGACTCTAAACGTTTTGACATGATCGCTAACCAAGTAGGTATTAATGAAGAACGTATGGAGAAATATGATTTCTCTGAACCATATATTTCATCGGTAGCTGTATTAGTAACACAAAAAGGAAATAAAGATGTGAAAAGCTTTGAAGATATTGATGGTTTAAAATCAGCACAATCTTTAACAAGTAACTATGCAGAAATTGCTAAATCAAATGGTGCAGAATTAGTAGGAGTTGATGGATTCAATCAAGCGATAGAATTGTTAAACTCAAAACGTGTAGATGTTACAGTTAATGATAATCTTTCTGTTTTAGATTTCTTAAAACAAAAACCAGATGCAAATATCCAAATTGTAGACGAAGCTGGCGATGCAGCTCAAAGTGGCTTGATGTTTAATAAAGACAACGAAACGTTAGTGGAAGCTGTAAATGGAGCATTAAAAGAAATGATTGAAGATGGCACATATGAGAAAATTTCAGATAAATGGTTCGGCGAAAATGTTTTGGAATAATTTTTCTATCGACCCTGAAAAAATGGAGCGCTCCTTAGATATTGCACAATCTTCCCTTCAGCCTTTGCTGGAGGGTGCTCTTGTATATACGCTTCCTTTATCACTAATCACTTTCGTTGTTGGTCTTATATTAGCTATACTTACAGCTTTAGCTCGAATATCTACAGTTAAGCCTTTCCAATGGATTGCACGTTTTTATGTGTCCGCAATTCGTGGTACACCTTTATTAGTACAACTATTTATCCTGTTTTATGGATTGCCATCAGTTGGAGTGGTCATTGATCCATTCCCAGCAGCAGTAATTGGTTTTTCATTAAACGTTGGAGCGTATGCTTCTGAAGTCATTCGTGCAGCTATTTTATCCATTCCAAAAGGTCAATGGGAAGCAGCACATATGATAGGGATGTCATATACGCAAACATTGAGACGCGTAATTTTACCACAAGCAACACGCGTTTCTATTCCACCGCTATCGAATACTTTTATTAGTTTAGTAAAAGATACTTCATTGGCCTCTTTAATTCTTGTAACGGAAATGTTCAGACGTGCACAAGAAATTGCTGCCACCAATTATGAATTTTTGCTTTTATATACTGAAGTAGCAATTATCTATTGGATTATCTGTTTCTTCCTTTCGCTTATCCAAGGTCGATTGGAACATCGCTTCGATCGCTATGTATCGAGATAACTCAATTGAATAAATGGATGAAGAAGAAGGGAGCATAAGATGATTTCAATAAATGGATTACACAAAAAATTTGGGGATCTTGAAGTACTAAAAGGAATTGATTTGCAAGTCAACAAAGGCCAAGTAATTGTTGTCATTGGACCTTCTGGATCAGGGAAAACAACGTTACTGAGATGCTTAAATATACTAGAAGTTCCGACTGCTGGTAGCATCACAATTGATGAACAAACTGCAGATTTCTCTAATACCGTGAATAAAAGAACAATAGATTTACTGAGAAGAGAGTCAGCAATGGTTTTCCAACATTACAATCTCTTTCCTCATATGACCGCTCTTCAAAATGTTATGGAAGGACCGGTCATCGTGAAAAAGATGTCAAAAACTGATGCAAGAGCTAAAGCCGAACAGTTGTTGAATAAAGTAGGACTCGGAGACAAGCTTGATTTCTACCCACATCAATTATCAGGTGGGCAACAACAACGAGTCGGCATCGCGAGAGCATTAGCATTAGAACCTAAAGTAATGCTGTTTGATGAACCAACGTCAGCCCTAGACCCAGAGTTAGTTGGAGAAGTATTACAAGTTATGAAAGACTTAGCGAACGAAGGAATTACCATGATGGTTGTCACGCATGAAATGCGATTTGCAAATGACGTCGCAAACGAAGTCATCTTTATGGACCAAGGGAAAATCATCGAGCGCAGCAAACCAAGTGACATGTTTACACATCCAAAAGAAGAACGTACAAGACAATTCTTAAACTTGATTCAATCATAAAAAAGAGCACTTCTTATTCAAACCATCACAGGTTTTAAGGAGTGCTTTTTTGTATTTTTTAGTGAAATATACGGTTAGTTAATTGGGAATACTGAAGTGGTCTATGGTTTTCTAAGCCTAACTGGTTCAAGATTTACGTTATTTCATGTTATTCTATTAAAAGATATAATTTTCTGTCTTTTAAAAATGTAAGAATTTATTTTTAAAAATTCTTTTAAGGAGAGGTTTCATGAAATTCAGAATGGAGCACGATTCCATTGGAGAGATTCAAGTACCCGCTGATAAAATGTGGGGAGCACAAACACAACGTAGTAAAGAAAATTTTGTCATTGGATCTGAATTAATGCCAATTGAATTAATTCATGCCTTTGCCGTATTAAAGAAGGCAGCTGCAAAAGTGAATTATGATTTAGGTACCTTGTCCAAAGATAAGATGCAGGCAATTTCTCGTGCAGCTACAGAAATTAGCGAAGGAAAGTGGAATGAACATTTCCCGTTAGTCGTTTGGCAAACAGGAAGCGGTACACAATCCAATATGAATGTGAATGAAGTAATTGCCTATCGGGGGAATCAATTGTTGAAGGACGATGGGAGCGAAGAATTGCTTCATCCAAACGATGATGTGAATAAATCCCAAAGTTCCAATGACACATTTCCAACAGCCATGCATATCGCAGCTGTAGAAGTTATTCAGACCTTGTTGTTGCCGGAACTTGAACGATTACGCACAACTTTTAGTAATCAGGAAGAAGAATTTAAAGATATCATCAAAATTGGTAGAACCCATTTACAAGATGCGACCCCCTTAACATTAGGACAAGAAATAAGTGGCTGGAAACATATGGTTGTTAAAAGTGAGGAAATGATTCGTGAAAGTTTGGTTCATGTATCGGAGCTTGCTATTGGAGGGACTGCTGTCGGGACTGGTATAAATGCTCACGCAGAGTTTGGGGACCGTGTAGCAACTGAAATAAGTGAAGACACGGGTCATAAGTTTGTATCGTCTTCTAATAAATTTCATGCTCTAACGAGTCATGATCAGTTGGTGTATGCACATGGAGCACTGAAAGCATTAGCAGCTGATTTAATGAAGATTGCAAATGACGTCCGGTGGCTAGCTAGCGGTCCTAGAAGTGGAATTGGTGAAATTACAATCCCAGCAAATGAGCCAGGAAGTTCAATTATGCCAGGGAAAGTAAATCCTACTCAAAGTGAAGCATTGACGATGGTGGCAGTTCAAGTCATGGGGAATGATGCGTCTATTGGCTTCGCCGCAAGCCAAGGCAACTTTGAATTAAACGTCTTTAAACCGGTCATCTTCTATAACTTCATGCAATCCGTCAGGTTACTAAGTGACAGTGTGCGAAGCTTCCATGACCTTTGCGTCGCTGGTATCAAACCAAATGTGGAACAACTTTCACACCATGTCAGCAATTCGCTCATGTTAGTAACTGCATTAAATCCCCATATAGGCTACGAAAATGCAGCAAAAATTGCCAAACAAGCACATGAAAACGGCACAACATTAAAAGAATCCGCACTTCAAAGCGGCTTATTAACAGAAGAAGAATTCGACAGAATCGTAGACCCTTCTAAAATGATTAAATAAGCATTGAATGCAGAAAAAAGACTGAGCCTTTTAGGGGTTCAGTCTTTTTTAAAAAACAAATTTTTGTTTAGTTGTAAAAGTAAAATATTGGAATACAAATTAATGGCTTTTAATTGCTTACAAGTGAAATCGCAGGGGACTTTGGAAGGCACTGTACTGCACCTTTACATATGCAGAAAAGTAGTAATAAAAATAAAAGAAGCAAAAAGAGGCCGAAATAGCATCTTCGGCCAAATATCTACTTAAAATAAGCAAAATATTCTTTAGTAAATCAAACCAGTATCACTAAGTCCATCAAGGTTGAAAGGGAGCGAATGACGTGCACCCGCCGCAGGATGATCTAAAAAAAGAGGGATGGGCAAGTGACCAAGTCACTTACCCATCCTTATTTATTCTCTAGATCAAGGTGCAGCAGGGAAAAGCGTCTGGAGCGACCTTTAAACTTGTTTGAATATCAAAAATGTAATTACAACGTTACATCAAATCTGGAAACTTATCTGCTTCCTCTGACACAACAAACGCAAGGTCGTCATTGCCGAACAACTGAAGAACTTCAATGAGAGTGCCAGAATCAATATCAAGCTCCATTATTGGTTCGTTACTATCGATAATAGTTTTAATTGCTTCATTTGGCCCTTGAGAGGGATAAGCCTTTTGATAAAGAGCAAAAGGATCAATCTTATGATTTTGACACCACTGTACAAACAATTGAATCATGACTTGTTCATCTTCTTGATATTTCTGGATAATAAATTCGGTTATACTTTTTTGATCCATCGACAATTACTCCTTTAACCCCTCATAAACGAAAGAGTAYATTTGCGCCTAGCATGYAMAGGAACGAWGGTTAAAAACGCCACGTCCTGCTCCTGCGGTTACTCGTCGCAAAAWGCMAWGCGAGAAATTGCTCCTGCGGTTACTCGTCGCAAAAWGCAAWGCGRGAAATTGCTCCTGCGGTTACTCGTCGCAAAAAGCAATGCGAGAAACTTTGTGGCAACCMCTTCATGGCCCACTTCCTGTTGGCTCATGCGGCTAGCGCAAATGTATGATAAACAACAGTAAAGTTTAACTTAGACTCTTATAAAAAGAGAGAATTTGCTTCCTTACTATCCAAACACAATTTAACTATTAGAAATGCTATGTTAATGAAAACTCTCTATATGAAGCGCAAATGTATGATAAACAACAGTTTAGTTTTAACAGAGCTACTTATTTAAACCAGCCTTTTTCCTTAAATCTCGAAATAGCTTCAATCCGATTCGTTACATCCAATTTATCCAAAATGACGGAAATATAGTTTCTCACAGTACCTGTCGTAATGTACATCTGACTAGCGATTTCTTTCGTATTTTTCCCGTTTGCAATGAGTTCGAGAACTTGATGCTCACGGTCGGTTAAAGGGTTATCTTCTCCGCTATAAGCAAGATCGATAAGTTCAGGAGCATAGACGCGACGACCTTCCATAATACTGCGAATTGAGTTCGCCAAGTCTTCACTTGGACTATCTTTTAATAAATACCCCATGACGTTGGCTTTTCGCGCACGTTCAAAATAACCAGTTCGAGCAAATGTCGTAAGAATAATGACTTTGCAATCATGCTCTTTTAACTCTTCTGCAGCATCTAAACCCGTTTTGGAAGGCATTTCAATATCCATAATGCACACATCTGGATTTAATTCATGGACCAAATTAAGAACTTCATCACCATTATGAGCTTTTCCTACAACTTCCATGTCATCCTCCAAATCGAGTAATGACCCAAGTGCACCAAGTAACATGCGTTGATCTTCTGCTAACACAATACGAATCATGATAAATCCTCCTTAACCGATTGTAGGATAACGTGAGGTACATGTATATTAAGGGTTGTGCCATCTAAACCTGAAATCTCTAAATGGCCATTAACGAACTCTAACCGTTCCTTCATTCCGCGTAATCCGTTTCCATCTAAAAATTGTCTATCCTTCTCAAAACCAATTCCATTATCTTGTACTTGAAGAAATAATTCAGTTTGAGTTTGTTTAATTAAGACATGGCAAAATGATGATTGACTGTGTTTTACAACATTGGTGACGGCTTCTTTTAAACACATGCTTAGGACGTTTTCGACAAGCAACGGAGTATCTTTTAATACTGGATTCCCTTTTACTCGAAAATCAATATCGGCTGCTTTTAAGATCTGTTGTACACGTAACAGTTCCTCTTCTAGTTTACCAGCACGCATATTGGAAACGAGTTCTCGCACTTCTTTTAATGCAATTCGAGCTGTGTGGTTAATATCAAGAAGTTCTTGCTTAGCGCGAAGGGGATCTTTTTCAATTACTTTGCTAGCTAAATCACTTTTTAACCCAATTAAAGAGAGCTTTTGACCTAATGTATCATGTAGATCACGTGCAATTCTTTGGCGTTCCTGCGAAACAAGCAATTTAGAAATCCGTTT
Organism: Paenisporosarcina sp. P5_A11; assembly: GCF_056400705.1. Classification (NCBI taxonomy): domain Bacteria; kingdom Bacillati; phylum Bacillota; class Bacilli; order Caryophanales; family Caryophanaceae; genus Paenisporosarcina; species Paenisporosarcina sp. P5_A11. The sequence goes on along the minus strand of NZ_JBFUKT010000026.1, from coordinate 624 downwards.
GTTTGCATTTTCTAATTGACCTTCTAATTTTTCTTGTTTGTTCCGATTGTAAGCATTAAATGGCAATAAAATAACGCCAATTACACCGATAAGAATAAAAGGGAATTGTGAAACAAATAAGTCGGATTGAGTAAAAAAGCCAATACTGACGGACACCATTGTGGTAACGAGGTGAACGACATACATTGTGATAAAACCAGCCTTATTACGAATGTTACCAATGAAAAATGCTAAGAATAAGGAAAAATATAGATACCCAAATAAAATAATTAATGTAATGCTTATGGCTATTTGAACGGCAATCCAAACATACATACGCCATCCTTTGGAAATAAAAGATTGACGATAAGTTAAAAAGAACGCAACTACTAAAAGCAATCCAAGAAAGCTTTCAGAAGGGGAATAGGATTTAAATATATAAAATAACGGCAGAATACAAAATATAATCCAAATATAAATACTGACATACGGGTTTTTAGGGAATATTTGATACCAACTTTGCATAAATGCCTCCATGATTTCTTAACGTTGTAGTACCAATAGTATAACAGACAGAAAAACCATTCCATGAGCGGAATGGTTTTTCATGTATATTATTTTCCTTCCATGCTTGAACGTTTTGTT
>NZ_JBFUKT010000025.1:0-29094 GCF_056400705.1 Paenisporosarcina sp. P5_A11 | reverse complement strand
GGGCGTGAACCGCGTGCGCTTCGATTGTCTCGATTTTAAACAAATTCGCAACGTGCAAGACATGGTATTCCAAAGTCCCGGTGGTTTCGAAGCCACCACCAAATCGTATTTTTATCAGCGTGCTCGCCCACAAGATATTGCACTCGCTAGACGTGTTATAGCAGGCGAACGTTTTCATCCAGCAACTCGGTCGTTGTGGTTTTTTGAACCTACAGGTGATTGCCCTGCCACATGGTATGACCAGCCGAACACTGGACGCTACAAAGCGCATTGTTTTTTTTCTCCAATTCCCGCAAATTGCCCAAATATTTAATTATGAAAGGATGATATCTTGGTACAATATTATTGGAATCCCTCATACCAAATGCAACCGCAACAAATGCAACCACAACAAATGCAGCCCCCGACAATCCCGGCTGCTTCACGACCTCAGCTACCACCAGCACAAGAAGAATCTTATATTGAGAACATCTTACGACTTAATAAAGGGAAAGTAGGAACATTTTATCTAACGTTTCCAAACAACCGTGAATGGAATGCAAAAGTGGTTACTGGGGTTATTGAAGCGGCTGGCCGCGATCATGTCATTGTAAGCGAGCCTGCAACTGGGAAACGTTATTTACTCCTGATGATTTATTTGGATTATGTAACGTTTGAAGGAGAGATTAATTATTTACCATAATTTTATTTCAATTAAGCTTTGCTAGCCGGTATCGTCGCTCTAGAAACTAGAACTCCCCATCTAAAAATGCCCTTCCACTTTGCTTCTTGGAAGGGCGTTTTGTCGTGTATTATCCAATTAACGTAACTTTCAGTTGAGAAAGGAGCCATTTGGGAACCACAAAACGCACCGTCACGAGTGGATCTACAACTTGACAAATTTCTAGTTGTCCTACCGCACTCATCAGCATTGTCACTTCACTAATGTTCATTTCCGTGCGTTCTACCAATCTATTAATCATGAGTTGTGTAGCCAATTTTGAAGCTTCATCCAGTGTCTTGGCTGAAGCAATTTGTGTAAAGCTCTCTTCATTTTCAAGCATTGGTTGCTCCAAATGTTGCCCTTTTATGACTTCAAGTGTGACAGTAGCAGCACCCGCTACTTCAACTCCAGAGACACTTACTTCTCCGTCACCCATCGCTGCGTGAAAATCTCCTAATCCAAACAAAGCACCTTCGACAGCTATTGGGAAATACAAAGTTGCTCCTTCTGTTACCATTTTATTGTCCATATTACCACCATGTGCTCCAGGGGTTCCACAGTTTACACCTTGTCCACTTGGCGCAACACCAATTACCCCAATCATTTTATTTAGAGGAAGTTGCAAATCATTAAACAGAATTTTATTGTATTCAATTGGTAAGATTTTGACGCTCATTTTCTCAATTTGCTGACCCATCACACCTAAATTTGGACCAACGAGCATAACGCCTTGCGAATCGATTTCAATCGTGTGTATGGTAACTTTTAATACATCCCCTAGCTTTGCATCCTCTACAAAAATTGGTCCAGTAGCAGGATTGATTTGATTCCAATCAAGATCAGTAAGTTCCATATCTTCCGAGCCTATTTGATTTTTGAAGCAATCGTACGTTTCCACACGTACCGTACTTCCAGATGCTACAGTAGCAATTGGCTGATTCGTCTCGTTAAATTCATATATTATCCCAGCATCCCGCGAAATGGTTTTCATCATAATCCCCTCCCTTCAAGTTGGTATGGTTGTTCATGATATTAGATGAACTATATCTATATCTTCTACTATTATTTAAAGGCGATTAACACCTAGCTAATTTTGAGTCACTTCAAATTCAAGTGTTTCTAAGTTAATTGTAGCATTATACAATACATTTGTATTGAAATATTCTGTTAATTGAATAACCAATAACATCCTGAATTGGGCATTTAAAATTCTAATGAATCTATCTGTTCTTTCGTATTTTTATTTATTAGTTTTATTTTTTCACTATCAAGAGCGTTTTCGCTTTCAAAATACCAAATGTACAAACCCCCTAATTTATATTCTTCGACAACGTTGTTAGGTAACATTCCTGCGGCGGGTGTGCTTYCTTCGCTCCCTTACAACCTGGACGCTCACAGTTAAGCGTTTGGTTTACTAAAGATTAAATACTATCTTTAAGTAGATATTCGGCCGAAGATGATATTTCGGCCACTTTCTGCTTACTTTATTTTCAAGATTAGCGATTCCAAAATTGATAGTGCCACTTACTTTAAAGGAATAATAAACGGTGACACCACAATTGGCTCTCATCAACAAAAAAAACGCCCTCAAAGAGGACGCTTACCTTTAGTTCGTATGTTTTACTACGGCTATGACCACGAGAACCCACGCTGAAAGGAAGGCTACGCCTCCGATTGGCGTGATTGCACCCAAGACACCAATACCACTTAGGCTTAATACATATAGTGAGCCAGAGAAAATCACGATACCTGCTAACATTAAATAGCCTGCCCAGCTAAGTTGTGATACGTTTCCAATGATATTCGTGCTCATCAAGATTCCGATAACGATTAATCCAATGGCATGATACATTTGGTATTGAACGGCTGTTTCCCAAATGGCTAAATATTTTTCAGAGAGTCTTTCTTTTAATGCATGAGCACCGAATGCTCCAAATGCAACGGCAATAAACGCGTTAACTGCACCGGCAATGATAAAAAATGGCATGAATTTATTCCTTCTTTCATAAATGGATGAGTAAAAATAATTCTGGTGATGTTATTGTTAAAAATCAAATAACGAATCGCCGTTTGCGTCTGCTTCTTTCATGCGTTCGCCTGCTGAAATGGATGGAGCTGCTGGAGCGGTTTGAGCGATTTGTATTGGCATGCTTAAAGGCTTCACTTCAGATTGTTCGCCTAATGCTACATCGCACAAGGCACGAATAGCTAGCAAAGACTCACGAATACTTTGGTCATCGCCTTTACTTTTCGCAATGGATACATGTCTCTCTATTTCGGTGACAACTCGACTTAATGGAATCATGTTGTGTCACTCTCCTTTTCACGTCTTCTTGTCAGAGTTCACTTTACCATGAAAGCTACTTCAAGCAAAAGTCTATTGGTTGTAAATCCCACTCTTTTAGTTGCTTATTAATTTTGGAATAAGGTTTACTTCCAAAGAACCCACGATATGCACTTAACGGACTTGGGTGTACAGATTCAATAATGGCATGACGTGATGTGTCTATTAATTTCCGTTTCAATTGCGCGGGTCTTCCCCACAATACAAAAACCACAGGAGTTTCGCGCTGTGAAAGTTTTCGAATGACTTCATCTGTAAACAGTTCCCACCCTTGATCTTTATGCGAATGTGCAGCACTCGCTCGAACGGTTAGAACTGTGTTTAAAAGGAAGACACCTTGTTGTGCCCATTTAGTCAACGTTCCTTCTAATGGGATTTCACATCCGAGGTCATCAGTCAGTTCTTTTAACATGTTTCGTAAACTCGGGGGATGTTTAACGCCCGCTTGGACTGAAAAGCTCATTCCATGTGCTTGACCTGGACCGTGGTATGGATCTTGTCCAACTATGACGACTTTGACGTCTTTGAAGGCTGTTTCATTAAAAGCACTCCATAAATCATCAATCTTTGGGTAGATGGTTTCGCTAGTATATTGTTGTTTCAAAAACTCGCGTAATTGTAGATAGTAAGGTTTGTCGAATTCTGTTTCAAGTACTTGTTGCCAATCATTTTCAAATATTGTTTTTTCCACAAACTTCACTCCTCGAATTCAACCGTGACTTCATACTCAACCAATGAAAACATCTCTGCAACAGACTGTGCTGCGTTTTCTTCGGCAAGTTCTAATACCCCTTGTCCAGTTGTTTCTTCCATCATTAGTTTTTCCGCTTCTTCTGCCAGTTCATAAGCTTCTGAAATGTCGGCTTTCTCACGGAATAGTCCTTCATATGAAAATACTTCGACTTGATCAAAGAATATTTCAGGGCCTCCCAAAAACTCGGCTCTTGGTAAGGTAAGTGTGGCTGTTTTTGCTTCTTCATCGAGCACGATATCGTCTTCTTGGAGTTTCGAGAAATCAATGCCGGCTTTTACAGACCCAGGAATGACCACTAACAATTGACGTTTGGTACCAGGTAAATCGAGTCCAATTTCTTTCCCTAAAATCGCATTATCTTGGCGTTCAATAATTACTTTTGTATAAGCTTCTGCAGTTGCTAATTCATTTAACGCTTGAATTTTCTCTAAAAAAGCTCCCTTATTTTCTGTAAAGGTACTTCCTTGAATCATCCAAAATGCAACGAAAGGAATGACGAGGATAAGTGCAATTAACCCTGTAAGGAACCATAAGAATTTTCTTTTCCAAATCGACATGAAAAGTGAGCCGACTTGCCAAAATCCAGATGTACGTCGCTGAACACTATCTACTGAAACGGCTACTTCATCTTGCGCTTTTAATTCTTCAAGTAACTTTTCAATTTCTCTTATTCTCTGATTTTTTGACATCGTTCTCCCCTTTTCTATCTTTTCGTCAATGACTCTCGTACGTTTACGATAAGGGAAAATTTCAAATTGTACAACCATCAGACRAATGATAGGATATTTACAGAGGTGATGCCGAATGGCGGATTATCAGTGGCGAGAAAAAATGCGTAAAGTAGAACGCTCGACAAAGGAAGTCAGTCAAGTACCCGAACGTGCGAAAACACTAGGTTTTGGATGTTTTACGATTGGTATGTTTGTGGTTGTATTGTTATTCGCATTTATTAGTTTTGGACTCATTTCGCAGCGTTACTGGATTGCCGGAGGGGTTACTTTAATTTTCACGCTAGGTTTAGCCTTTATTTCAATTCAACTGTTACGCGCAGATAAGCTCCAATAATTGAATTCCCATTAATTTTTGGTACGATAGAATATAGAAACTTTATGAAATGAGGGTCAAAATATGTCTTTGAAAAAAACATTAACGATCGCGGGATCTGATACTTCAGGTGGCGCAGGCATACAAGCAGACTTAAAAACGTTCCAAGAGCACGGCACATATGGGATGAATGCTTTGACAGTAATCGTGACAATGGATCCTGAAAATGGTTGGAGCCATGGCATCCATCCGATTCCAGTTGATACATTGAAGGCTCAACTAAAAACGGCTCTTTCGACTGGCGTAGATGCTATTAAAACTGGTATGTTACCGACTGTTGAAATCATTCATACAGCAGCTGAAGCAATTGATAGTTCTGGTCTTGAGAAAGTTGTTATTGATCCGGTATTAGTTTGTAAAGGTGAAGATGAGGCGCTATTCCCTGAAAACGTTGAGGCTATCGTGAAGTCATTGCTTCCACGTGCATTGGTTGTTACACCTAACCTTTTCGAGGCTGGACAACTTTCAGGTCTTGGTACGTTAACAACAATCGACGATATGAAACGTGCAGCTGTTAAAATTCATGAAGCTGGCGCTAAAAACGTAGTCATTAAAGGTGGCAAACAATTGCAGCATGATAAAGCAGTTGATTTGTTCTTTGACGGATCTACTTATACTTTGCTTGAATCAGAAAAGACAGCTACCACTTATAACCATGGTGCTGGCTGTACATTTGCTGCAGCAGTAACTGCTAACTTGGCGAACGGCTTAGCGGTAAATGAATCCATTATTGAAGCGAAGAAATTTGTTTCAGCAGCTATCGCAAACGGTTGGAAGTTAAATGAATATGTTGGTCCAGTCATGCACGGAGCAAAAAATCGCTTTGGCGCACCTGAAGTAACAACTTCTGAAGTTTAATCATACGAAAAGTTATCCGGAATCACATTTCGGATGACTTTTTTTGTTAAATTGAAGCGTTTTGCCCCACATGCTATCGCTCACTTGACGTTTTTTGGAGGAATTTTTGTTGAGCGATTGCTCAGTTGGAAATTTTGAAGGCCAAGTTGGAAATTTTGAAGGCCAAGTTGGAAAATTTGAGAGCCAAGTTGGAAAAAAGGGACGCCAAGTTGGAATCGAGTTTTTCTAGAATCTCGAAAGTAGAGTGTCATCAACACATAATAAAAGGCTACCGTTTTATCCGGCAACCTTTATTTTTCACTTTATTTAGATGCGGTCATATCTTTTTTCAACAAAATCAGTTTGGATTTCAGTTGTTGTTGGTTCCATTCAATTGTTTCTTCTGAGACAAAGGCCATTTTTTTACGTTTTGTTAATTTTACTTTGCCATTTATTGCTCTTGTGTAGCCTTCGATCATTGCAGCAATGGCTAATATGACAAGGGCAAAACTGACGGCTGGTCCTAGTGGTAGCCAGGGTGCCCCTTGAAGATATTGGAAGGAGTTACCGAATATGCCTGCCCATTCAAATGAAATCGATTTAGGTGGATCTCCAAACATCGGGTCATAGTCGACGTCTGTTCCTCCTAAAAACAATTGGAGCAATCCTAGATGGGCAAATACAATGAGCGATTCAACCACTTGTTGGCCATAAAGCACCAGCATTTTTTCACGTAGTTGAGGTGTTAGATGGCGTATGATAATGCGTCTGCGACTTGCACCTAATGTTCGTGCAGCCAATATATATTCTTGATGGTACAAAAGATTGGCTTCGTTTCCGATTAATGTGGCAACAATTGGTACCGTTATGAGTGCCATGATAATGACTTGGAAGATGATTCTTTCGTTTATGGTCGTTGAAAATCCTTCCTCAGGCATCCACAGAATCGGTGTTAGTAGGAGGACGGCAAAAATCGTCATTGGAACGTAATGTATTGGATCAATTAGAGCATTTATCCAAGCACGTTGACGCTGAAAATACGTGCCTATTATAAATCCCAAAGGAATGGCAATCAACATACGTAATGCAGCAACAGCCATTGCGGCCAAGATTGTGTACTTTGCCCCTAGCATGATTTTCGCTAACATATCATAACCGAATTGATCTGTTCCAAGGGGATGCATCCAACTTGGAGAAATTGGTGGCCCTTCAACTGCACGTCCGTTTTCCTCAATGAAAAATGTTTGCTTTGGCACATTTCCAAAAATCCATTCAAATACATAGCTTCCACCTAAAAAGAAGGCGACGATGCCAAATCCAATAAGAAATAGAGGTTGTCTCCATACTGATTTCAAAGTGTTGCACCTCCCCTACTCATTCGGCGAATGAAGTACCATTCTCCTAAACTAAATAATAAGAAAACCGGTAAAAAGAAGCTTAGTACGGTGACTAAAAATAATATTCCACTCAAGTTTTCAGACATGTAATACATAATGCCAGGTATATGAAACATTAATTCGAGAATAAAGAGATTTGATAACATAAACCACATTGTTTTTTTCGATTGGAAAAACACACTGATGATCGCATTACGAAATATATGTAAGAATAAGATAAATGCTTTTCCAAATCCTAATGATTTTGCAAGCTCCACATACATTTGAYGTTCTTCAGCTTCAAACGTCAGCATGCTCAATCGATATAGTTGAATCATCGGTAGAATCATTAAACACAAAACTGGCAGCCAGTAGATTTTATCGTCTCCGATAACTGCAATTTTAGATACCAAGACGCCGGTTTGTTGAAAAATAACGACGACTGTCAATTGGGCTAATAAAATAATTAAGATGTCAGGAAATGACTCCAAAAAATAAAAAATCAGTTTAACGTGTGCTCTTGATTTCTCGCTCAATAACATCGTAATAAAAGTTCCAATTAAAGCGATAATAATGGCTGCTGCTAGCGCTAAGAATAGAAGTTGCAATGAATAGCTGATATTTTCAAAGAGTTGCGGAAAGACAGGTACTTGGCGTACTTCTCCTCGTCCGATGTAATAATCGACGCTTAAATCTCGGAAATCCCAAAGCGATTTCATATGAAATTGGAGCGTTTCTATGTATTCTTCCCATAGCAATTCGCCTTTTTGGAATCCAGTAATCAATTGTGGTGCACCACTGATTAACAAGATACTAATCAATGCTACAACGAATTGAACTACCCACTTGAAAAAGCCTTTCATATTTAAAACCTCCTACTGTTCTAAAATTCAGATATTTTGATAATACCATATATCATTTCGTGCAACGAAAAGATTTTATATAATTGTGATGGCATATTACAGAAAGTGCATGGCATTTTAAAGATACTTTTTATGTTTCCGAGCATGCTAATCGCTTTGTGTGGAAGATTTCTTTATACTAAGTTGTAGAAGTTTTGAGTTATGAGGAGGCTATCTAATGGAAGTTGTAAACGTTAAGAAATTGCAGGGATTATTAAATTCCTTTGCTAATAAAGATATTTATCTTCACCTTGAAACGACAAACGGTGCATACGCATCTCACTTTGATGAGACGGTTTTTAATGCAGGTGCATTTATTCGCAATATTGTCATTCAGTACGAACTAGGTAAAGTAGCTGGTGAAAGTCCACATCGCGTGGGCCTAAAATTGCCTCATGGTTGGGTGTATGCTCAAGGAATCACGCATTTTGAGTTGGATGAACATGGCCGCCTTTTGATGGCAGGACACGATCAAACTGGAAAATTAGCGGTGGCACTTCATATTAGCGAAACACCATTTACGTATTAAGAAGGAGGAAATCATATGACTTTAACACAAGAAAGACACGTACTCGTTGTATTTCCTCACCCAGATGACGAAGCATTTGGCGTTTCCGGTACCATCTCCATGTATATCAAACAGGGAACTCCGGTTACATATGCTTGTTTAACATTAGGCGAGATGGGACGTAATTTAGGAAATCCACCTTTTGCGACGCGTGAGTCTTTACCACATATCCGTAAAGATGAATTGATTGCTTCCGCACAAGCGATGGGCTTGACCGATTTACGCATGATGGGTTTGCGGGATAAAACTGTAGAGTTTGAAGATGATGAAAAAATGGTTCAAATGATGACGAAGCTGATTGAAGAAACGAACCCATCACTCATCATTACGTTTTATCCGAACTACGCAGTGCATCCAGATCATGAAGCGACGGCTCGTGCGGTCGTACGTGCTGTTCGCCGTATGGATGAGAATCTGCGTCCGAAATTGTATGCGGTAGCGTTTGCAAATAATACAAAGGATGATCTTGGAGAACCTGATGTCGTTCATGATATTCAGGAAGTACGAGATCAAAAGATGGGCGCAATGCGTGCTCATATTTCACAAACGGCTTGGATGTTAGCTGAAATGGATAAACGTTTAGCTGAAGGAGAACCTGAAGCTGAGAACTGGTTTACCTATGAGCGGTTCTATAATTACCGCTGGCATGAAGATTTTGAAGAAACATTCTAACTCTACAAGTATTTCCTAATGAAATCCTGGAGATTCCACATAATATGGGTCTTTCAGGATTTTTACTGTTTAAGTTGTGGAATAATAAGGAATAAATACAAATGTGGACTTTTTGGGCTTCGGCAAGTATCATTACTAGAGAAGTTGAATAATTATACATCTTAGGAGGACTCATTTTTGAAGAAGTTTTCACTTTCCACATGGTTATTGTTTCTAATACCTTCAATTATTGGAATATTATTATTCATGATTCCATTCAAAATCGAGGGCGAATGGAAAATACCTGTGGCGATTTTAGCTAACATAGTTGCAGGTTTTGTTGAACCCATTATGCCATGGACTGTAACGATTGTTATGTTCTTAGCTGCACTTGGTTCAATCATCTACCAGTTCATGAAAGATTCAAACCCCGAAGATCAAACATTTTTCGAAAAGTTATTCCAAGTCAACTGGTTTTGGACTATTGTGCGTGTTGTAGGTGCAATATTTGCTGTTATGGTTGTAGCAAATATCGGTCCTGAAGCCGTGCGTAGTGGAGATACCGGTGGATTATTACTTTCCCCAACTGGTWTATTGTCGTTCTTATTCACCATTTTCTTATTTGCAGGACTTCTTTTACCTCTACTCTTAAACTTCGGATTACTTGAGTTCTTTGGTACCATGATGGTAAAAATAATGCGTCCTCTATTCAAATTACCTGGCCGTTCTTCGATTGACGCGCTTGCTTCTTGGATTGGCGATGGCACAATTGGTGTTTTATTGACAAGTAAGCAGTATGAAGATGGTTTTTATACGAAAAAAGAAGCAGCAATCATTGGAACTACGTTCTCAGTGGTGTCGATTACTTTCTCGATTGTCGTTCTTGAAGAGCTTGGACTGGGTAGCTATTTCATTCCATATTATGCGACAGTTCTTGGAGCTGGAGTTGTTTTGGCATTCATCATGCCTCGAATTTACCCTTTATCACGCAAACCTGAAGAATACGTAGATGGACGTCCATACGATGAGCATGCAGAAACATTGCCTGAGGGCTATAATGTTGTAAGTCATGGGCTGGAAAACGCTTTGACAACGGCAGATAAAAACCGTTCATTCACTAAATTCATGTCCGACGGCTTAAAAAACGTATTGGATATGTGGATGGGTGTTGCACCAGTCGTGATGGCATTTGGTACGATTGCGTTGATGCTTGCGACTTATACAGATATATTTGTTTGGTTAGGCAAACCGTTCGAACCGTTATTAATGGTTCTTGGTGTTCCCGAAGCTGCAGAAGCTGCACAAACAATGGTCGTTGGTTTTGCAGACATGTTCCTCCCTGCTATTTTGGGTGGACAAATCATTGAATCTGATATGACACGTTTTGTAATTGCAGCAACGTCGGTTACACAACTGATTTACATGTCTGAGGTTGGTGGATTGTTACTTGGTTCAAAAATCCCGGTAAACTTCTTAGACTTATTAATAATTTTCATATTACGTACAGTAATTGCTTTACCAATTATCGCTGGTGTTGCACATTTATTGTTCTAATTAGATAAATGTAAAATGCCATTTTAGCCCGCCGTGAGGTGTACCACTCTATTCTGAAGCGGAATTGCGAGCTGGCGTTTTGAGTTAGACATAAAGAAATCGATACTAAACAATTTAAAAAAGCTGTCCCTATTGCCGCAATGATGCGACTTTAGAGACAGCTTTTTATCATGCACTATAGATTTTGGCCAAATCATTTCGTAGTGATGCTTTCAAAAACTTACCGACGGAGGTTTTTGGAATTTCATTTAAGAACACCACATCATCCGGTACCCACCACTTGGCAAATTGATCTTCTAAGTAAGATAGTAAATCTTCTTTCGTCACTTGGTTTTCGTAGCCTTGGGGTTTGCATCATGCCAATCCATCTCCTTTTATTCGTTTCAAAATTGAATACGTTGCCAAATCAACACTTTAAAGAAACGAGATTCCCTCTGTTTGCAAAATGCGGATGCTGACTGAGCTCCGCTGGCCGCAAAACAGGTGTTAAACAAAAATCAGTTTCTAGTGAAATTTGGTACCATTCTTCCCAGGTACGTGATGCGAAAAGTTCTGTTATTTTCTGATGTTCCTTACTTTCAGTGCGTTCAAATTGATAAGAAATCCAATCAGGACGTTTGGCAAATAAGCAAAAATTTGTCCAAAATTTTGGCTCTAGCGCAGCTAAAGCTACATAACGCCCATCCTTTGTTTCATAAATATTGTACGAAACATAAGATCCATCTATTTCAGGAATACCATCACCTGATATGCCAGAAATCAAATATTCCAGATTAGTTCCTTGGAAAGTTGCCATTGCATCTGCAATAGCAACTTGTATTTGCGAACCTTCCCCCGTTCGAAAACGTTGAACTAGTGCCGCTAATATGGCTTCACTCACCGCAAATCCTCCTGCATAGTCCGCCAATGTATTTTTTGGAACTATTGGTTTCCCCTTACTGTCTGCTATCTGTGAAAGAACACCTGATAAAGCAAGATAGTTCAAGTCGTGACTACCAAAATTCGCAAGAGGACCGTCCACTCCATATCCTGTTATTGAGCAGTACACAATTGATGGGTTTATTTCTTTCACTTTTTTATAACCAAATCCAAGTCGGTCCATTACACCTGGTCTGAACGATTCTAGCAAAACATCTGCATGTTTAATATGTTGTACAAGCTCCGCTTTACCATGTTCAGTTTTCAAATCCAGTTTGAGAATATCTTTCCCCCGATTATTCGCGCGATGAACTGCCCCACCACTCATGGAAAACGCTGGATCTCCTCCTGGCGGTTCAATTTTCACTACTTCCGCTCCCATTTCGGCAAGACGCATTGTTGAAAAAGGCCCAGGCAAGTAATACGTAATATCTAACACGCGAATTTTTTCCAATGGTTTCATACTTAACAACTCCATTTTCATTACGGATCCAGTCTTATACAATTCAATCGACCAATGGAGACCAATTGACCCTACTCAACTCGTAATCTTTCATTTTATTTAAGCCATTGTTAAGCCATCTCGCACCACTTAATCAAGTTACGACTTCCTGATTAAATGATTCACGTAATTGGTATTTCAGAATTTTTCCTGAAGCATTTCTCGGCAATACATCTGAGTAAAAGAACTTTTTCGGTATTTTATAACCAGCTAGTCGATCTTTACAATAACGCTGGACTTCTTCTTCATCAATTGGTTCTCCATTTTTAGAAACGATGATAGCTGCAACCGTTTCTCCCCATTTCTCGTCAGGCACGCCAATTGTAGCAGCTTCCAAGACTAGCGGATGACTATTTAGAACTTGTTCAACTTCAACTGAGTAAACATTTTCCCCACCTGATATTATCATGTCTTTTTTACGATCCACGATGGTGATATAGCCATCCTCATCAATTGTTGCTAAGTCACCAGTTAATAACCATCCATCCGAAAAGGTCTGTTGAGTCTCTTCTGGTTTGCGGTAATATTCTTTCATTATCGTTTCGCCTTTAATCACAAACTCCCCTGTTTCYCCAGGTTGCACATCTTCCATCTGTTCATTAACAACTCTAATATTCGTAAAGAACATCGCTGTTCCACCTGCACCAAGTTTCGTTTTATGATCTTCTGGAGACAAGAATACTCCTCCTGGTCCCGCTTCTGTTAAGCCACATAAATTGTAAAATTGATCAGTTCCGAATAGTTCCATAGACTGTTCCACTAGTGCAGGTGCCATTGGAGCTGCTCCGTAGCCGCATGTTCGAATGGAGGACAAATTGTATATGTCCCTATTCGGTACTTGTAGCATCGCATTGTACATTGCGGGCACGCCAAAGAATATTGTAATTCCATGATCTTGGATTGTTTGCAAAGTGGTGACTGGATGAAAATCCCGATGAATAATACTTGAAGCACCCAACATGATTGCGCTTGTAAAGAATAAGTTTAATTGAGCGGAATGGAATAAAGGCGCGACATGGAGTAATTTATCCTCTGCATTAAGACGTTTTAACATAATGAAAGCCATGTTCACATTGATTATTCGCTGATGGTCAAATAATGCTCCTTTTGGTTTCCCCGTTGTGCCTGATGTATATAAAATTTCTGCATTATCTGTATTTAACACAACATTATTCGGCTCACTTGCATCTTCACTGATTACTGTATTCCATGAGAGGTGGCTTTCATAAGAAGCTGATGAGTGAACAATGATATGTTTCAATTCATTCAATCCTTCGCTAGCCTTTGTCACGGTCTCTTCAAATTCAGTATCACAAAATAACGCTACACAATCTGACTGTTCAAGAATATAATGTGTTTCCATTGCTGTAAGACGGAAATTAATTGGTACAACGGTCAATCCTGTTTTCCAAATCGCATATAGGGCAATTGCAAAATAATCGGAATTCTTCATGAAGAGTCCAACCTTGTCACCCTTTTTCAAACCTAGTGCACTCAAGCCATTTGAAAGGCGGTTAACTTCTAGATTAAACTCTTTGTACGAGTAAGTTCTGCTTTCACATGTAATACACATTTTGTCAGGATGTCTGTTCGCGTTAATTGTTAGTGAAGTAGCAAGATTCATCTTTTATCCCCCTTGACTTTTAAACTTATTAACTTTTCTGAATATAACAAGTTTTCTCATAATAGTATTGTACAAAAAACAAGTTGGTAGCGCTATCATAATTTTAGGGAAATTTTAGTAAAAAAACATTAAGGCATTTTAATAGAAAAAACTAGACAAAAAAGCTGACACTTCCTGTTAAAGGATGTGTCAGCTTTTGAAGGTTTTTTATTTATTATTAGCAAGCTTGTCTAGCATATCTTTTGTCATTGAATCTAAATCGTATTGTGCCTTGAAGCCCCATTCATTCTTAGCAGCGGTTGCATCAATCGAATCTGGCCAACTGTTAGCAATTTCTTGTCGAATTGGATCTACGTCATATGATAATTCAAAGTTTGGAATGTGTTTGCGAATTGAAGCAGCAATTTGTTCAGGTTCAAAGCTCATTGCCGTTACATTGAAAGCATTTCGATGTTCAAGTTTAGAGGCATCTGCTTCCATTAAGTCAACGATAGCTTGTAATGCATCTGGCATATACATCATATCCATATAGGTTCCTTGCTCAATGTAAGATGTGTATTTCCCTGTTTCCAAAGCTTTGTAATAAATGTCTACCGCATAATCCGTTGTTCCGCCACCTGGTGGCGTTACGTACGAAATAAGACCTGGAAAACGAACACCACGTGTGTCTACTCCGAATTTTTGGTAATAATAATCACATAACAATTCACCTGCAACTTTATTTACACCATACATTGTGGTTGGACGTTGTAACGTATCTTGAGGCGTATTTTTTTTCGGTGTTGATGGACCAAATGCACCGATTGAACTTGGTGTAAAGAACTGAAGTCCTAAATCGCGTGACGTTTCAAGCGCATTAACTAATCCACCCATGTTAAGGTTCCATGCAAGTAAAGGTTTTGCTTCAGCTGTTGCAGAAAGTAATGCAGCCATATGCATCATCGTATCTGCTCCGAAGTCTTTTGCAAGTGTATGCATGCGTTCTGCATCCATAACATCTAGTAATTCAAATGGGCCACTTTCAATAACAGGTGAGTCCGTTTTGCGAATATCTGTCGCTAAAACGTTATCCGCACCATATATACTACGTAATTTCACAATTAATTCTGATCCAATTTGACCTAAAGCACCAGTAATAATAATTTTTTTCATATAATTTCCTCCTCTTCACTTGAACATTTGTATTTCTGAGAAACACAAAATATTGCGATAAAACATTGATTTATAAGACTTTAACCAGTATTCATTATAGTGTGTTCATTGTGAAAGTACAATACGTTTAAAGTTAGAGTCTTTGAATATGATCGATAACGCTTTAATTTCCAACGGATTAAAAACAGACATTCCTTTAGTGGACTATTTTGTTATACTGAAGAAAAAAAGGACTAATTAAATGATGAATATCTTACGATTAAGCATTACCTATGTTTTAGCCTTTATTTTAGCCACGTTTTTATTTTTTTTGCAATTCCCATTTTGGTTCGTTATTTTAACTATTTTAGTTTTCCTATTAGCATTTGTTGTTCTTCCTCAAATATTCACTGTGTATCGATCGAATAATGAAAAATCAATTGAAAAATACTTGATTGCTAATAAAAATAGGCCACTATTTGCTTATCCACTTGCCCTGGCTCACGGCAATGATGTCGAAGTAGAAGAGAGTTTACGGATAATCCTAGCGAAGTACAAACAACCATACATGCAAAATGTCTATAAAACCATTTTGGCTTTGCATTTAAAAAATATTGATGCGGCGGATACATACGCTCAACAGATTGATAGTGAACTCTTGAAATCATATTACGCTGCATATATCGCTGCAAAAAAAGGCGACTTTGACGAAGCTAAACGATATGAAGAAAATATTAGTGTTGACTGGATGATTCACGCATTGCACGCACTTTATGCTAATGAACAAGGAAATGAAGAAACGTTTACTATCGAATCCCAAAAAGCGATAGACGGATCGCGTGGCGTTCAAAAGTATATTGTGATTCATTCCTTAAAATATGTATAACCTAAATTGAACCACGCGTAAGTTCGCGTGGTTTTTTTGTTGAACAATTAGAAGGTATGTTAGTTGACACGAAACGCTATTTTATGTGAAGGCACTCAGCACAATAAAAAACCTCGACGCATCGGTTCTCGTCGAGGTCTCATAAGTTCTTAACATCTTAAATTCTTTTTCTTTTTAGGTTCGCCCCGTGAAAGTACTTTTTCAATGTAGTCAAAAGCAAGTGGTACTTTGCATGCCGTCCCACCCATATCCACATGCACTTTGCCAATTTCTTGTGCAACTCGTTGTGCATCTTCTCTTAACGTTGGAACATGTACACCTGTACCAATGACAAAAGCGTTCATATCGTAGCGTACACGKTTTGGTGCTTGGTGAATACCGACTCGCACTTGTTCCAATAATTGAGCGACTTCCTGCAAATCCAACTCATCTGCCCCAGCATAGCCAAAATAGTTCGTATACGTACTCCATCCAGCACATGCAATCATTTCTTCATCAGATTGCATCCATTCACGCGCTAGCTCTAGCGCAAACGGGCTTTCCGCTGCTACCCATGCGACAGTATATTCGGAAAGCATATACCAGTATGCTTCTTTTACCCATGACTGCAACTGTTCTTTTGTCATCAACTTTGGATCAATAGCTAAACCGGCCAAATACATCGCATCTGAATTCCCAGAATCGTATAGTTTCAATGCTAATGCTTGATCTTTTTTCACATACTTCAAAATCTTTTTCATATCTCCCACTTTAACTCCATAAAACTCTCGTGTTGCCCCGTGTTTGATAAATGTATTTCGCGTTTGTTCAGAACCAACTTCTTCTAAATATTTCATCACTTCTTCATAAGTCACATGCTCAGCTCCCTCAAACAAGTGTATGTACGGATATTCATAACTTTCAATATAAGTTTATAGAGAAAAACACTCGAATGCTTTTACACATACGAGTGTTTAAAAACTGCTTTACTTGATTACGCCAAGTTCTTTGCCGACTTTTTCATAAATAACGATTGCTTCATCCAACATTTCTTTTGTATGATCTGCAGTTGGCATGTTACGAACACGGCCTGTCCCTTTTTGTACAGTTGGGAAGACGATCGCTTTCGCATAGACACCTTCTTCAAATAGACGTTTCGAAAATTGCTGAGTTAGTATTTCATCCCCAATGATACAAGGAGTGATAGGTGTTTCTGATGCACCAATATCGAATCCTAATTTCTTCAGACCAGCTTTCAAATAATCGCCATTATCCCACAGTTTATCGTGAAGTTCTGTTGAGTCCATAATCATTTGAAGTGCTGCCGTAATTGCAGCAACATCACCAGGTGGTACTGCCGTTGAAAATAAAAACGGACGTGAACGAACTTTTAACCAGTCAATTAACGCTTGTTTACCCGCCACATATCCTCCAACAACACCTACTGCTTTGGAAAGTGTGCCCATTTGGAAGTCGATATCTTTTTCTAATCCAAAATGTTTTACTGTGCCTTTTCCTTTACCAGTAACACCCGATCCATGAGCGTCATCTACATACGTAATCAAATCAAATTCTTTCGCGATTTGTACGATTTCAGGTAACTTCGCAATATCTCCATCCATAGAGAATACGCCGTCTGTAATAATCATGACTTTATTATATAGACCTGATTCTTGTGCAGCTTTAGCCTTTTCACGCAAATCGTCCATATCAGAGTGTTTAAAAGCAATAATTTTTGCTTTAGATAAGCGGCATCCATCTATAATCGATGCATGGTTTAATTGATCCGACAGAATTGCATCATTTTTATCCATAACTGCAGAAATTGCTGCCATGTTGCAATTAAATCCTGATTGATATGAAATGGCTGCTTCTGTACCTTTAAACTCAGCAAGTTTTTCTTCTAATTTCACATGTAAATCAAGTGTCCCGTTAATTGAACGAACCGCGCCAGCTCCAACTCCGTATTTATCGATTGTTTCTTTTGCAATACGTTTGAGTTCTTCGTTTGTTGCTAAACCTAAATAATTGTTTGAAGATAAATTGATCAGTTCTTTTCCACGGACTTGTATTTTCGCCCCGTTTGGTCCTTCAACTGGATCAACTACATTGTATAAACCTTGATCCTTTAGTTCCTGTAAGTTTTCTTGTAAAAATGCATCTAGTACGTTTGACAAATTCATCTTCCTCTCAAGCGAATTTATGTGCCACTTCCATATCATTGGCTAAACGCTGTTGTTATATAATCTTTTCCATTTTAACATAAGACATTCAATGAATGAATGGAGAAAAGCGTAATGCAAGGAAGATAAGTAAAAATCCAATCTGGTAAATACAAAAAGCGGACTCAATTTGAGCCCGCTCTCTATTTATTCGTTTTTTCGTAAGTGAAGAGATTCATTGTCACACTACTTAAAAACGGAAGAATTATCTATCTTTTGAAACAGATCAATCTCGATTTCCTGCCACTTATAGTTATTTACACATGTATCTAGAGTCTCTCTTATCGTCTCGTCATCGGTACAATACACTTGTAAATATTCCGTTGCGTGGACAATTTCTTCTTTATAACGTGTAATTATTCCCTCTACAAGGAGTCCCTCTTCTTCATTCAAATCTCGAAATTTTTTCACATCGAAAATTTCGTCCCCCGAGCGATCTGGCTCGTATTCATGCGGACTTGTGCTATCAAAAAGAATGGTTTGTAGTTCAGGTAACCATACATAATCAATACTGTTGCAGTCAAGTCCACACCAGCCCCATTGTGTATCAAGACCTAAACCTTCCGCATGTTCACCAAATCGTTTCATCAATGTTGATTTTCCACTACCAGGATAGCCTTTGATAAATATACGTCTTTTAACCCTTTTAGTGAGTGAGTCGAAATAATCTTTTGGACCTTCTGGCGTTAAAGTCCCCATTAATCGATGTGTTCTATGGGAAGGTTTATTAAATTTTAGTGTAGTGAATGTGTCATTGAACAGAGATTCCGCTTGTGCATCAAACCCGGTCCAATCCATTCCACTGACGTAAGGTACTTCCCATTCATCATGAATGTTTTTTGCATTTGTTAAGGTTTGTAAAGCTTTGCCTAACCACTGTTCACTGTGCAACGTTTTCTCTCGTAAAAATCCACCATGCTCGCGTAATTTTTGTTCATCATAAGCTTCATAAAAAGAGATAACATGGTGGGTGCTACCATAATATTTCGGTTCGAATGATACTGGATGGGAAGCTTGAATAAATAATGTACGGTTACTTTTCACATAGGTAGCTTCAATTACATCTACATGCAAAGGATCATAAAACCATTCAATATCATAGCCCTTTTTCACATAATGGTAACCAACTTGTCTAAATAAGTCAGATAATTTAAATGTAGGTGGGGATTTAATAAAGTACACTTTTCGTGCTTCATTAATCAATTCGTTATATATATTTTTCTCCCCTTGTCCTGTAAAAGCTCGGCCAAATTGATGCGTTATAGTTCCGTTCATGTAATCATCCCTTTCAATGTGTAGACTGAATCTACTATATGAAAGAGAGTGTAAAAACATGAATTTTAAAGAAGAGTGTCAGCCGTTAATTTCGCAATCCAATTTCTTGAAATATTCAAGGTGAAATGAACGATATAACCGAGTGTTAAAGCAATTATTATTGTCCCAATACCCACTGGTCCTCCAAGAAGCCATCCAATAATCGCGACCACTATTTCAAGTAACGTACGCACTCGTTTCACGGTCCATCCCGTCTTTTCAATAAGAATGAGCATGAGTGAATCCCGAGGTCCTGCTCCAATATTTGATGCAATATACATTCCAACACCAAATCCCATTACCCCTACTCCACTAATAAAACATATGGTTTGCACAACGGGATGTGATACAACTGGCAATAGCCATAACCACATATCCGTAAAAACACCTACTAAAATCATATTTAGCCATGTGCCAATAAGTGGCCATCTTTTTGAATACAGTGCTGTACCAATCACAATTAATAACCCACTCCCAATTGACCACATTCCAATAGTTAATCCGAAGTTTTGGAACAATCCTACATGTAATACATCCCAAGGTGCTATCCCTAATAATTTCCCTCTAATCGTCAATGCTATTCCAAGTGCTAAGAGCATCATTCCACCAATAAAAAAACTCCAACGTATGTAAAGATTTTTAGTCATTAAAATTACACCTTCTTTCCACAAAAAATCCACTCATGCAAAGCATGAATGGATTTGAATACTTTGTTTATAGTATCACAGTCAGATATTTTTCGTATATCGAAATTTAGTCCTGTTTTGTTAGCGCATCAAAAACACCATTTGTACATGACACTAAATCATTTGGCTTTAGATGAATTTGCATGCCAATTTTCCCGGCGCTTACAATCATCGTATTAAGCTCTTTTGCTGAGTCGTCAATAAATGTCGGAAACAACTTCTTCATGCCAAGTGGAGAACATCCTCCACGTATATAGCCTGTTAACCCGAGTATATCTTTTACAGCAATCATCTCAATCTTCTTTTCTCCGGCCGCTTTCGCCGCGGACTTTAAATTCAATTCTTTTGCAACAGGCACTAAAAAAACAAATACTTTCCCTGGTCCCGCAGTTGCGACTAGTGTTTTAAACACTATTTCAACAGGTTGTTGTATTTTATTCGCAACAGAAATGCCATCGATTTGCCCGTCAGACACTTCATACTCATGCARATCATAACTAACTTTTAGTTGATCGAGCAAGCGCACTGCGTTCGTTTTAGCTGGTTTAGCCGACTTTGCCATAGACATTCCCTCATTTCATTAAAAAAGACCCTAACTACTTAAACCTCAAATGTGGAGGCAGACTGTAGACCTTGATAGGCGAACATTTCGTATTTCTGACTCCATGAAGTGGCAAGCGGGTTAGAGCATGGAGCTAGTCAGATTCCTATATTATAAAGAGGTTAAATATGGATAATATCATATACTTTAAAAATGGCGGAAGTCAATAACGTTCTCTACAACTCCCATTCTGAATTGAGCTATTAAGTCTTCTGATAAATCATAAGGTGAAAAACCTAAAACAAGGTGCCACTCATTTAGAGTGGCACCCTTGTTTTTTAGTTAAAACGTTTCTTTAATTCTTCTAAAGTCATTTCACCAATTTTTTCAACTGGTTTAGTATCTGTGTGTACATAAGGATTTGAAGTCATAAAATTCTTTTCAACATAGTTGAAGTCAGTAATATCTACAACTCCATCTTTGTTAAGATCTTCTTTTAATTTGACCCCTGTCTCACCTGCTTTATTTGCAACAAATTTCGCATCATAAATGTCGATAACGTTATCTCCATTGATATCCCCAGCTGCTGCAGTATCCGTATACAAATTATAGTAGATTCCTTGTGCTTCTCCATCTACTGTTTTACTTAATTTTATATTTTTACGATATTCGAGATGTCCTGGTATATTGACTACTACAGTTTTTGTATTAATACTGATAAATATTATTTTCTATTGATTGCCTGGTTATCCTGCTTCTTTTGAAATCTTCAGTGACCAAGAAATAATAGTATAGTGCTATCTCTAACGTTCCTGGCTTGGCAAGAATACAAGTAGGTGAAATAGGATCATATAGACTACTTGCTAACAAGGTATTCCAAAAACCTATAAAACATCTTTAATCCTTATTCATTAATTTTTTCAATGCTTCAGCCATTGCTGTATTTTGTGGCTCATCTTGTTGTTTCAAGAATTTCTGTACATCTTTCTTATTGGCTTTTGCTCCACCTGAAGATTCACGACGTTTTTCAAAGGCTGACAATTTTTCTCGATGACCACATTTACAAACAAACAGTTTGCCATCTCCTTCACCACGCATTTCCATCCGTTTGTGACACACTGGACAACGTGCATTGGTTTGCATGGACACCGATTTTTTGTAGCCACATTCACGATCTTGACAGACAAGCATTTTCCCGCGCTTGCCGTTTACTTCGAGTAAATTCTTCCCACACGTCGGGCAAGTTTTCCCTGTAACGTTATCATGCTTAAACTTTTGGTCACTTTGTTTAATTTGAGATACAACTGTTTTCGAAAATGTAACCATATCTTTCATAAAATGTTCTTTTTTCAGAGTACCTTTAGCAATTTTCGTTAATTTTTGTTCCCACTCTCCAGTTAAGGAAGGCGACTTCAAATCTTCCGGGACCAATTCTAAAAGCTGTCTTCCTTTAGAAGTTGTATGAATATCTTTGCCTTTCTTTTCAATGACAAAGCTATTAAATAACTTTTCGATAATATCGGCAC
Organism: Paenisporosarcina sp. P5_A11; assembly: GCF_056400705.1. Taxonomy (NCBI): domain Bacteria; kingdom Bacillati; phylum Bacillota; class Bacilli; order Caryophanales; family Caryophanaceae; genus Paenisporosarcina; species Paenisporosarcina sp. P5_A11. The sequence continues at coordinate 6,972 of NZ_JBFUKT010000025.1, read as the reverse complement.
GTGTAGCCACAGTTCCAAGTCCGCCCGTTTCTACAGCCATTTGGATGATTTCTTTAGATTCTCCTGCCATAAATGACGAAGGATTTTCCATCGCTGCTAATAATGTTCCTTCATTGAAACGTGCAGGAGGTTTGGTTTCGCCTTGTGTCATAGTGATGGCATGAATTTCAATTTTGTCTCCTTTTTGAATGGCTGGCAAAGTACTTTCGGATGACTCCACTTTATCTTGTTGGTAGACTCGCTTCCAACCTTTATCACGTACAGTCTTTCCTTTTGCAGTGAAATTTTCTCCACCAACTACAAGTGTTATGACAGTTTGGTCAAAAGCGTGAGGTGGTAAAAAGACTGCCAAAAATCGTTTAACTATCATGTCATATAATTTACGTTCTTTATCAGATAAGTTCTGTAATACTGGTGATTCTTCCGTTGGGATAATCGCATGGTGATCACTAACTCGTGCATCATCAATAACACCTTTTTGAGGTTGTATATTGTTTGAACGCAAAATGCTGTTTGCTACTGCTCGATAAGGCTGCAAATCGACGGCCTTAATACGGTCAATTAACGTCGACTTCATATCACTTGATAAATGTTTCGAGTCAGTACGCGGATAGGTCACCACTTTATGACGTTCGTATAAACCTTGTAGGGTTGATAATGTTTCTTTTGCTGACCATCCAAACAGACGATGCCCCTCTTTTTGAAGTTCCGTCAAATCAAATAATGGAGGCGCAGGTTGTTTCTTTGGTGTGGTTTGAACCGATGAAATTATTCCTTCTTTATTAACGTCTAGTTTTTCAAGCACTTTCTCCACTTGCTCTTTATTAAAATTATTCGTTTGGTTGTTCGCACCAAATGACCAAGTATATGTTACTTCTTTTGTTATGGCCTGTAAGCCATAAAAAGATTTAGATGTAAAATCACGAATCTGCTGCTCACGTGCTGCAATCATTGCTAATGTAGGCGTTTGAACACGTCCTGTTGATAATTGAGCGTTATATTTCACAGTCAATGCACGGGTCGCGTTAATGCCTACCACCCAGTCCGCTTCTGCTCTTGCAACAGCCGCTTCAAATAAATGTTCATAGGCACGTCCGTCTTTAAGTTCACGGAAGCCTTTCTGAATAGCTTGGTCAGTAACGGAGGATATCCACAATCGCTTGATGGGTTTCTTAGCTTTCGCTTTGTCTAAAATCCATCGGGCAACAAGTTCTCCTTCTCGACCAGCATCAGTTGCGATAATGATTTCATTTACATCCGCTCGATTTAGTTGTGCTTTCACTGCGTTAAATTGTTTCATGGTTTGTTTAATCGGAACGAGTTTAAAAGGCTGAGGCAAAATCGGCAAATCCTCAAGTTTCCATTCCTTATAGCTGTTATCGTATTGTTCAGGATCAGCATGAGTGACTAAGTGACCGAGTGCCCAAGTCACTATATATTGTGTTCCTTCTAAAAAGCCATTTCCTTTTTTGTGACAACCGAGGACGCGAGCAATATCGCGTGCTACGGATGGTTTTTCTGCAAGTACTACTGATTTTGACAAGTTGTCCGCCCCTCTCTTCTGTAAGTTCATTATAACGGAAAGTGACACGATTCTAAAATGAATCGTTGGCATTGTTTAGCTGAGTGATGTCTATGAGCGGATTTTTGTCGACTATGCGCGGTTCTCGGGGTTCTATGATCGTTTCTATGTCGACTACGAGCGGATCTCTGTTGTCTATAAGCGGTTAACAAAAAATGGGGACATCCATCAACGGTGGATGTCCTTAACAAATCAGCTTTTTCTATCTTATGGCGGGACTTGCTATGCGCGGATTTTTGTCATCGACTATGCACGGTTAGCACGTTTCATTGCGCCAATCTCCCTATTTATATAAAATTCCCCATCAAAAAACCACTTCGCAAACTTGTTACGAAGTGGCTAATCATAATCTTAATGTTTATCGATTGTTACTTTTGAAAGATGAGTGCTCATTTCCGCGTATTGCACAAACACTCGTGCGAGTTCACGAAGACGGTCATGCACATCTTCGTCTACAATGACGTTGCCTTCGCCGAAGTGACTGCTAGTCGTATACACATAGTTCGGCGTCACCAGGCAACGGAAGTAATCCAAAATTGGCTTCAATTGATTTTCAATGACTAAATGGTGTTGGAATGTCCCCCCATTTGCGACAATCGATACTGGCTTGTAGCGCATGGTACGTGGATGCAATAAATCAAATGCATTTTTCAAGACACCTGGAATCGATCCTTGGAAGATCGGAGTTGCTAATACGTAACCATCTGCTTCTTCAAACTTATGAACTATTCTCTGCATATCTTCGTTATATTCGCCAAGAGGTCGGCCATCAACAAACTGGTGATTAAAATCAGCAAGTTTCATGATTTCCAGATTCAACTCACTATTTAGTTGTTCAATATATACTTTCACTTGCTCGAGAATGGCTCCTGTTTTAGAACCAATAATTGTCCCATCTATGAGCAAAATTTTCATAATTATCCTCCTTCAAACGCTATCCTTTTATTGTATCAAAAAGAAAAGCTATGGCCTAAGCACCTAGTTCTGAAAGTCTTCAAGTTCATTCTTTCGACTGAGACTGTCTCGAAAGATCTGCTTCGAAGATGAGAACCTCTTAAATCTTATTTTATTTCTTGGATTTCTTCTGATTCATATATAGATACGCTTTTAGATTGCGTTGATAATGCTTTTTGCATCATGGCAAATGCCACTTGCTGTGCTTCGATCGCACGATATTTTTTCAGCGGTCCTATGAAGGATGATTTTAATACCTTCATGAATATAGACCCAAAGCGTTCCCCTAATCGAAATTCCTGACGATCACCCATTAATAAAGATGGTCTAAATATAGAAACTTGAGGAAGTTGCAGTTTAGAAACTTGCTCTTCCATCTTCCCTTTTATGCGATTGTAATAGATTGAGGAGTTTGGATTTGCACCCATTGCTGAAATAACAAGCATATGTTTTGATCCTTGCGCTTGTGCATGTTTCCCCATTTGAACAGGCGCTAGTAAATCAACTTGTTCAAATGCTTCTTTGGATCCAGATTTTTTCATGGTTGAGCCTAAACAGCAAAAGAAATCATCTACCCCTTCAAAATCATTAGTCTTGACTTGGTCTAGATTTTTAATTTTTATTGTTAACTTTGGATGACTATATGATACTGCTTGTCTGACAATGATTGTTACTTTTTCGTAAGCTTCATTATTACAAAGAAACTTGATAAGGTGGGAACCTGTCAGTCCTGTTGCACCTGCTACCAACGCTGTTCTCTTTTCCAAGTTCATCACTCCCTTGTCAAAATCATGTTGCTTTAGCTTACCATATGAATAGGCAAAATCTGAACATTTACTCATACAGTGGGCTTGGTTCCCATACGTTAAATAGAAGATGAAAGGTGGGAATGAAATGAGCAACCAAATTCAGCAAAAAACCATTTTATTTACGATTGGACGTACAGGCTATCCTGTCACGAGATGTATTCAAATTGCTAAATTACTAGCATCTCATCGCATACTATTTGCTGCTTCTGAAAAACAAACATTAGTTCTTCAAAAGCTTGATCAACAGGGGTTTGCCCCTCTTTCATATGTAAGTAAAGCTGATTTGAAGAAATTATTACAAGAACATGAACCCGATGTCGTTATTTCAGATGGTGGTGATACTGACATAGATGAAGGGAAATTATTATCTTCACTTGTCCCGGTCACCTTACATTTTGACGATTTTGGTGAAGGAGGCAAGGCTGCTACAAGAGTGGTTCAATCACTTTACCATGAGGATCGTGAGCAAGTGCCTTCTCATTATGTTATTGGACCATCTGCATTTATTGTGCCTGAAGAATTAGAACCATATGCAAATTCTGGTTTAAAACAGACAACAGCACTTCCACTACCTCATGTCGTGGTGACATTTGCAGATGCAGATGCAGATAATTTATCCTATCGCACACTACGTCATTTATTACATTTACAAATTCCTCTCGCGATTACTGTAGCTCTTCATTCAAGTTACCCACATAGTCGAGATGACCTGAAACTAATGGCTTTAGGACGCAAACAAACACGTATTGTTGATTGTGATGACCCGATTCAACTTATTAGCGAATCTGACTTAGTCATCTGCGATGCAAGCTATACACCTTACCACGTTGCTGTAATAGGAAAACCCTGTATTGTCATTGCAGAAGATGAAAGAGAAGCACAACATGCCTTTCCTAAAGAAGCGAATGGTTTTATTTACTTGGGACTTGGCCGCAAGTTAAAACAATCACATTTGCAAAATGCGGTAATGGAGACCATTCTTCATCCGAACCGTAGTGTACGGGCAATTAAAAAGCAATTATCGTTAAAATTGAGTATGAATAATTTGAACATGCAACGATTTTTAGAAAAAATCATTCAAGAAGAAGCACGTGAAATCACCAAATAACTCAATTCTGTGATACAATGGTTGTTAAAAGAGGAGTTTCTCTTATATGACTTCACAACAGATTAAAGCACAAATTGCTGAATTAAAGATGGATTATATACGTTTGCAAGGCGATATGGAAAAGTTAGAATCAACTGGTCATTCGGCCATGATTGAACAAGCCGAACAACGTTTAGGAAATATGGAACTACAACTCGCAGAACTAAACAAAAAGCTCGCGGCGCTGTAACAGGCCTGCGAGCTTTCTTTATGGAGGAATGGAATCATGGCATTATTGACAGTTGATAATTTAGGTCACACATTTGGTGACCGTACACTATTTAAAGACGTATCATTCCGCCTAATAGAAGGTGAACACGTTGGATTAGTTGGGGCAAACGGCGTTGGTAAATCTACCTTAATGAGCATTATTACAGGTGAAATCATTCATGATTCAGGCAAAGTAGAATGGCTTCCTGGTACTCATTACGGATATTTGGATCAACATACTCGTTTGGAACAAGGTCGTTCGATGCGTGATACATTGCGCGATGCGTTCTTGCCGCTATATAAAAAAGAAGCGGAAATGAATGAAATCACCGGCAAAATGGGTGAAGCAACACCTGAAGAATTGGAAGAATTACTTGAGCAAATGGCGGATATTCAAGATGCACTCGATGCGGGTGACTTCTATACGCTTGATATGAAAATAGAAGAAATCGCTCGTGGGCTGGGTCTGGATGCGATTGGATTGGACCGTCCTGTCTCCGCTCTTTCAGGGGGCCAAAGAACGAAAGTATTGCTAGCAAAACTGCTTCTTGAAAAACCAAAAGTATTGCTGCTGGATGAGCCTACCAACTATCTGGATGAAGAACATATTGGCTGGTTAACGAATTACTTGAAAAATTACCCTCATTGCTTCCTGCTTATTTCGCATGATACGGAATTTATGAACGGGATCGTTGATGTCATTTTCCAACTGGAATTCTCTAAACTGTCCCGCTTCACAGCATCATATGAGAAGTTCCTTGAGCTTGCTGAAATCAACAAACGTCAGCATATCGATGCGTATGAAAAACAACAGGACTTTATTAAGAAACAGGAAGACTTCATTGCCAAAAATAAAGCACGCTATTCCACAACTGGCCGTGCCAAGTCTCGTCAGAAGCAACTGGACCGCATTGAGCGAATCGATCGTCCGGAGACTGCAGCGAAACCTCAATTTGGTTTCAAAGAGTCCCGCAGCCCAAGTCGCTACGTAGTAGAGGCGGAAAACTTACTAATCGGTTATGACAAGCCACTATTGCCGCCGTTATCGTTCTCTATTGAACGCGGTGAAAAAATTGCCCTTGTCGGAATGAACGGTGTTGGTAAATCTACATTGCTTAAAACGATGCTTGGCAAAGTGAATCCACTTGGCGGAAGCGTTAGACGTGGCGATTTCCTATCCATTTCATACTTCGAACAAGAAGTAAGAGCGGACAATGTAACGCCGATTGAAGAGATTTGGAAAACCTATCCGAGTATGGAACAAAGCCAAGTGCGCGCAGCTCTAGCCCGTACCGGTTTGAAAAACGAACATATTTCACGCCCGATGAACAGCTTGAGCGGTGGCGAACAAGCGAAAGTTCGTCTTTGTAAGTTAATGATGGAAGAAAGCAACTGGTTGCTTTTCGATGAGCCGACAAACCATTTGGACATCCACGCGAAAGAAGAACTGAAGCGCGCGATGAGCGAATATAAAGGCACGATCGTATTAGTAAGCCATGAACCTGAATTCTATGAAGGTTTAGTTACGAAAATTTGGAACGTAGAAGACTGGTTCCAAACTGGTGTGCATGTTGACGATTCAAAAAAATAAGTAAAAGAAAAGGTCGCTGAACTTCAGCGGCCTTTATTGTGGATTCCATTAATTTCAAACCCCTTCGCACCAAATGCACAGGGGTTTTAGTAAATTAATAAGTCGTTACTTTAATGGCTTTTTGGAATGTGTAAATCCATCGTTGCCACCATGTGAATTTATCTTGGAATTCTTCGAGGTCAACTGTGTACATCGCATCTTCATTGTTCCAAAGACGTTCGAAGTAATCTTCCATTTCTCCGACAAGTTCGCTGTCATTCGGAGCGATGACACGTAAGTTATTTTCTAAGTTATAATCGTCAAGCGTGCGTTCCGTATAGTTACCTGATCCGCTTGAAATGATAGTATGATCTTCAGATTGAATCCAAATAGCTTTCGTATGATACTGTCCAATTACCGTATTGTACCAACGAACATTTATTTTACCCTTGGAATCTTCCACCATTTCTTGAACAACTGGACGATTCGGCAAGCCGGATTTTTCTTGACCAAATGAATTTTCGTTTGGATCGAGTATCATATTAATTTCTACTCCACGATTTGCCGCATCGATCAGCGCATTCACGATGTCGCGCTTTGCAATGAAGAACATACCTAACCAAATCTTGTCCCCCTCTTTAGTTTCAGCCAAATCAGCTAGTAAAGCATCCAAAATCTTTTTCTCCGTCACATATTGAAC
>NZ_JBFUKT010000024.1:0-29159 GCF_056400705.1 Paenisporosarcina sp. P5_A11 | reverse complement strand
TAATAGTGCAGTGCAAGGAGTACTTAGTCAAGTGTTGCCAGATCATATTGTGGTCGAAAAGAATAAAACACCATTTTTTATACGTACTCAACAAATCATATGGGTGTCACCGGCTTTCTCATAAACATTAAAGCAACATATTCTCTTTATCACAGTCATACACATAACGATAAAGGGTTTAATTCCCTAAGGTGATTAAATATGAGAAGAGGAAATTCCATGATTAAACGTATGAATAGATTGGCGATTGACCTTCCGATACCTGAATACGGGGATGCGAATGCCGCTGCGGCTGTACAAGAATTGCTAGGCGGAAAATTTGGTGAAATGTCTACATTGAATAACTACATGTATCAATCCTTTAATTTTCGTCAAAAAACAAAATTCAAGCCGTTTTATGATCTTGTTGCAAGCATTACAGCGGAAGAGTTTGGGCATGTAGAGTTAGTATCTAATACCATTAATTTATTGCAAAAAGGAACTACGTTTGCTGGTGATCCAGATTTAACTCCATTACAAAATGGTAAAGACAAACGAAATACGTATGCATTTATCGCAACGGCACAAACTTCTTTAGCCGGTGATTCAATGGGTAACCCTTGGCGAGGGGATTATGTATTTTCCAGTGGTAATCTAGTATTGGATTTGTTACACAATTTCTTCTTGGAATGCGGTGCAAGGACTCATAAGATGCGCGTCTATGAAATGACAAGTCACGAAACTGCCAGAGAAATGATCGGTTATTTACTCGTACGGGGCGGTACACACGTACTTGCGTATGCAAGGGCAATTGAAATGGCTACCGGAGTCGATATAACAAAGATGCTCCCAATTCCAAGTTTAGATAATCGTGCATTTGATCACGCACGAAAGTTTGAAGATCAAGGGTTGGGAAATGTATTATTTACATGGAATGATGAAGGACAATATAAAGATATTCGCTCTATCTGGAAAGGCGAAAATCCGAGCAATGGACTGCCACTTATCGTTAAAGATGGCGCACCTAAAGGAGCCGAAATTCCAGACCTCGAAGATCTTCCTGAAGAATTCGCTCCAGGAATTGGACCAGATGAGTATCAACAAATTGCCAAACGACTAATGGCAAATATGTAAGAAGAGGGTTGGCATGAGCTGACTCTCTTTTCTTTTTGCCTATATAGGATTTGTCTCAATAAGTGACTCAGTCACAGTGCTGGTTGACGAAGTGATGCTCCAGGTTGACGGAGAGGACATACAGGTTGTACAAAATGACATATTTCCCTAGAAAATTCCGCCAAATTTTAACCTATCATATAAAAGCGCCAACTCCTTAATAGGAATTGGCGCTTTCACAATCATAAAGATTAGTCATTCTTCTTAGCGGTCGTATACTTCGTAACATATGAAGCGCTAGAGAAAATATTAGGGCGTTTGTCGATGCCTTCATCAGTTCCACGTTTTTCGTGGGCTTTGTTATAGGCTTGAGATGTTTGCCAAGCTTCAAATGAACTTGATCCAGTCCACTCTGTCAAAATGACGTACGTATCAGAACCGACAGGACGTAATACGCGAATCGCAATAAATCCAGGTTCATTTTCAATTGCACGTGCGCGATTACTAAAACGATGTTCAAATATTGGACGCCCTTCATCAGTTACTGGAATGTTATTTAAGACGAAAAAGCCTTGATCACTTAATTCACCAGACGAGTCAATGACTTCGTATTTTCGAGGTGTTTGAAAAACAGTTTGCCCAGTTGTTTCGTGAAGGAGAACTGCGTTACCTTCGCCGTGAAGAACAACCATCTGTTCTGAGGCATGTTTTTCTCTTAAAGAATTCATGAATTCAGGTGTACCAGAAGTTAAATAAATGTTCATTTTTTTCCCTCCGTATCTATATGTACAGTATAATCTTCCCCAAATCAAAAAGCTCGAAACAAACCTTTGTCAAAAGAGTGTCTTCTATTCTAGACAATTCTATGACATTTGCACCTGAAATCTATACAATAGTGTAGAGAACGACTATATTTAGAACGAATATAAAAGGGCGACAACAAAAATGTGAAATTGAAGGGCAGGAAAGAAAATCATGACAAAGTTTAATGATACATTTCTACGTGCTGCACGAGGCGAGAAAGTTGATCACACACCTGTATGGTATATGCGTCAAGCAGGACGTTCACAACCGGAATACCGAAAAATTAAAGAGAAGTATTCATTAGAAGAAATCACACATCAACCGGAACTTTGCGCGTATGTTACTCGTTTACCTGTTGAAAATTACAATGTAGATGCAGCGATTCTATACAAAGACATCGTAACACCACTTCCAGGAATCGGTGTTGATGTGAAAATCAAATCAGGTATAGGTCCTGTTATCTCAAATCCAATACGAACAGTTCAAGATGTTGAGAAACTTGGAGAGCTTTCCCCACAGGATCATATCCCATTCGTTTTAGAAACGATTAAAATTTTGACACAAGAACAACTGAATGTACCGTTAATTGGTTTCTCAGGAGCTCCGTTTACACTTGCAAGCTACATGATTGAAGGCGGTCCTTCAAAAAATTACAATAAAACAAAAGCATTTATGGTATCTGAACCAAAAGCTTGGTTTGCATTAATGGACAAGCTTGCAGATATGATCATTGTCTATACAAAAGCTCAAGTTGATGCTGGAGCAAAAGCAATCCAAATTTTTGATTCTTGGGTAGGTGCTTTGAATATTGAAGATTATCGTATCTTCATTAAACCGGTAATGACACGTATCTTTACTGCGATTCAAGAGTTAGGTGTTCCCGTAACGACATTTGGTGTAGGTGCAAGTCACTTAGCCAAAGAATGGCATGACCTTCCTGTAGACGTTGTAGGTTTAGATTGGCGTTTATCGATCAAAGATGCTCGTGCAATGGGCTTAACGAAAACACTTCAAGGTAATTTGGATCCGTCACTATTACTTGCTGATTGGTCGGTAATTGAGGAACGTGCAAAAGATATCGTTGATCAAGGTCTCGCACATCCTTCGCACATTTTTAATTTAGGTCACGGTGTATTCCCAGAAGTAAACCCGGATATCTTAAAACGATTGACTGAATTTGTACATGATTATAGCCGTAAACAAATAAAAGCACATTCATAAGTCGTTCATGTTCGCATGAATAAATTGAACAGAGCAAAATGAATGTTGTAAATAATTGAATGAGGTGATGAAGTTGTCTAAGAAAACGATGGGACTGCTTGTCATGGCTTATGGTACGCCATACAAGGAAGAAGATTTAGAACGTTATTATACTCATATTCGTCATGGCCGTCCGCCAAGTCCCGAAGCTTTAACTGAATTAAGAGATCGCTACCGTGCTATCGGTGGAATTTCTCCATTAGCTAAAATAACAGACGATCAAGCGGCAGCCCTCCGCGACCGGTTGAATGAAGTTCAAGATGAGATCGAATTTAAATTATATATCGGCTTAAAACATATTGAACCATTTGTAGAAGATGCAGTTGAGCAAATGCATAAAGACGGAATCACAGAAGCAGTTTCAATTGTATTAGCACCTCATTTTTCTACATTCTCAGTTAAATCTTATAATGGACGTGCGAAAGAAACCGCAGAAAAATTAGGCGGTCTTCAAATTACTTCTGTTGAAAGTTGGTACGTTGAACCGAAATTCATCCAGTATTGGACAGAAAAAGTATCTGAAACGTTTAACTCGATGTCAACGGAAGAACGTGCTGAAGCATGCTTAATTGTTTCTGCACATTCATTACCAGAAAAAATAATCGCAAATGGCGATCCATATCCAAACCAATTGAAAGAAACAGCTGATTTAATAGCGCAAGCTGCAGGTGTAGAAAACTATGAAGTTGGTTGGCAAAGTGCTGGGCAAACTCCAGAGCCTTGGATTGGACCGGACGTACAAGATTTAACTCGTGAATTACACGAACAAAAAGGGTATAATACATTCGTTTACACACCCGTTGGATTTGTAACAGATCACTTAGAAGTGCTGTTTGACAATGACTATGAATGTAAAGTAGTAACGGATGAAATCGGTGCTAATTACTACCGACCTGAAATGCCAAATACGCAGCCATTATTTATCGATGCCATGTCTGACGTTGTATTAAAACATTTAAGTGAAAAATAAGTAAACTGAAATCGAAAGTGATGATGACTGTGTCTCGAGAAAAACGAAAAGTAGCAATAATAGGTGGCGGAATTACTGGACTAGCGGCTGCTTTTTACTTGCAAAAAGAAGCGAGAGAAAAAGGGTATCCTCTTGACGTGGTTTTGATTGAAGCGGCCCATCGACTTGGTGGAAAGATCCAGACAGTCCGCAAAGACGGGTTTGTTATCGAACGGGGACCTGACTCGTTTTTGGCACGTAAGAAAAGCTTTGGCATTTTAGCCGAGGATCTTGGCATCAGTGACCAACTTGTAAGCAATGCAACTGGCCAAGCATATATTCTCGTCAATGATGGTCTTCACCCAATTCCTGGAGGATCTGTCATGGGCATTCCTACACAAATATCGCCTTTCGTCACATCGGGATTGTTCTCATGGAGCGGAAAATTGCGCGCAGCTTGTGATTTTATTTTACCTAAGTCTTCTGTTAATGGAGATCAATCGATTGGACAATTTTTACGTAGACGTTTCGGAGGAGAAGTTGTTGAAAATTTAATTGAGCCTTTATTATCAGGAATCTATTCAGGAGACATTGATAAAATGAGCCTCCACGCAACGTTTCCCCAGTTTTATAAGCTGGAACAGGAACATCGCAGCTTGATTATCGGTTCGAAAAAAACTACACCAAAACCACCTGTACAAAAGTCCAAAGAAGGTATTTTCCGTACGTTTAAAAATGGCTTAGAAACTATAGTGGAAGCAATAGAAGAACAGCTTGAACCTGACTCGGTGATGAAAGGTGTCCGTGTGGAACGTTTCGAAAGAGTAGGGGATAAAGTAAATCTGTTCCTCAACAACGAATCAGAAATACTTCTCGATCAATTGATTATTGCAACGCCCCATATCGCAGCTCTTTCATTATTTGAAGAGCATGGATTAATGAGTGATTTTCGGGACATGCCTGCTACTTCAGTAGCTACTGTCGCTATGGCTTTTAAAGAAGAAGCGGTCAAACAAGAAAAAGAAGGCACTGGATTTTTAGTGTCGAGAAACAGTGACTATTCCATCACTGCTTGTACGTGGACACATCGTAAATGGCCAACTACCACACCAGAAGGTCATGTGTTGCTTCGCGGTTTTGTAGGTCGTGCAGGTGATGAGTCTGCAGTGGGCTTATCCGACAGCGAGCTCGAAAAAGTGGTTCTCTCTGATCTACGCAAAACAATTAATATTGATCAAAATCCTCTGTTTTCAGTGGTTACTAGATGGAAAAATGCTTCTCCCCAATACGTGGTAGGACATAAAGACCGAGTAGCTAAGGCGAAAAAAGAAATTCAGGAGCATTTCCCAATGATAAAGCTTGCAGGAAGTTCTTATAACGGTCTTGGATTACCAGATTGTGTCGATCAAGGGAAAGCGGCTGTTAGTGAAGTTTTGGAAGAATTGTTTGTGAAAAAATAAAAATGATTTGAAAAAGGGCGACTCTTTGGAGTTGCCCTTTTCGTATGAAATAAACATCAAGAATAATATATTGATCCAATCAATTTCTCTATAGTAATCAAGGATTGCTTTCTAAGAATCTTCAAAAGGAATAATCGGTTTCCAGCCCATACTGTAGGATTTATATTGCAGTTATATGAGGAGTTCAAAAAATTTAACATTATGAATTTCTTTGATGAAAATCATATGTTTCATTTAATCCATTTAATATATCGACAGTTGGATGCCAGTTAAGTACATTTTGTGCTTTTTCATTATTAAGACAGCTATGCTTAATATCACCTTCTCGAGGTGCTGTAAAAACAGTTTGAATACATTGGCCATGGATAACTGCTAAACGTTTTAAAATATCATTGATGGATGTTTTCTTCGATGTACTTATCTGAATGGTTTGTTGTGCACCTCGATCTAATGCCGCAATATTGGCCGCAACAATGTCCGTCACATAAATAAAATCCCTGGTTTGTTCACCGTCTCCATGGACACTTAAAGTACCATCAGTTTTTAATCGATTTAAAAAGACAGCGATAACGCCACCTTCACCTTTTGGCAATTGTCTTGGACCATATACGTTTGCATACCGCAATATTGTATATGGTAATCTATAAAGCTCGTAAAAGAGCCTTATGTATGACTCCGCTGTCAATTTGGATAAGCCGTAATAGGAAGCAGGAATCGTCGTCTCGTTTTCAGAAAGGAATTCTTTTTTTAAGTTACCGTAAACTGCTGATGTAGAGGCAAATATAAATTTTTTAACTCTTGCGTCACGACTAGCTTCTAGAATATTGATTGTGCCTTTTATATTTACATCTGCATCGTATTTTGGATTTTGAACGGACATTCCAACGTCTGCCTGGGCAGCTAAATGAAAAACAGCATCTGGCTTAACGTGTAAAATAATGCTCTTGGCTTCTTCACTACAGATATCGACTTCATGTAATTCTGCTTTCGKATTTACACTCACTAGTTGACCCGCAACGAGATTATCCAAGATATGAACTTCTGCGCCTTTTAAAATGAGAGCATCAACCAAATGGGAACCTATGAACCCTGCCCCCCCTGTAACGATAACTTTCATACTTCATACACCCTTTTGTTTTTTTTATTATATGTATAAGAGAGAATATGAGATTAGGCAGGTAACTCTTAAATATATCGTCAACATTGAGTTACATGGAGGGATTGAAAAGTGGTAATCTTCAAGCTCTTTCATGAATTTGCGAGGGAATAGTAGGCATTTGATTAAATCGATTTATTTTTAGAACAAAAGTTTTATCGTGTATATTGGTTAATGAAAGAGAAAACTGAACAGAGAAGAGATGAAAAGTGGATGTTCAATATTATGAAGTTTTTAATTTTCTTTATTCTAATCTATATATATGACTTCTTACTAGGTTTCATCATTTTTGATCGTTTTGGATCAGGAAGTTTAATGATGAGTTTTTTTAGTTCGGTAATTGCAACTGCATTTGCCGTAATAACGACGTATTACATAATTAGACTAATTGAAAATCTTTAATACATTTTAATTTGTTGTTGCAAATTTACGTAATATCAATTATGATAATGACTGAGTGACTGAAGTGGTTTTTTGGTCATTTTTATTAAAGAGAGGTGAGGTTAATGAATCGGCGACGAGAAATTTTAGAAGCTGCGACAAAATCATTTTCTTTATTCGGCTATAAAGCGACTACGATGGACCAAGTAGCAAAGCTTGCGAATGTTGGTAAAGGAACGATTTATACGTTTTTTTCCAATAAAGAAGAATTGTTTCATGAAATCGTCTTTACAATGATAAATGAAATGAAAGTAGAAAAAGATGCGATTATTTCTGGGCAGTGTTCGTTCCAGGAAAATGCCCATCTTGTATTAATGAAAATGCTGGAATTCCGTGAGCGTCATGCATTGCTATCTAAGTTAATTGCTGAAGAAAAAGATATGCAAACACCGATCGTTCAAGCAGTTCTTGTTAAAGTAGAACAAGAAATAGTAGGCTTTATTGCAGAACACATCGAACGAGCTATTGCTAAAGGAGAAATAAGACAAGTAGATGTCGAACTTGTTGCATATTTATTATTTAAAGCCTATATGGCCTTTGCAGTAGATTGGCAAGTAACGCATGAACACGCCTTATCAGAAGAAAAGATTGTAGACGTATTTCAAGATACTATATTTCGCAGTCTCATCAAGTGAGACTCTTTTTTTGGAGCATTATGACCAATTGAACGTTTTAGTCAATAAGTTTTAACAATACCTTATTAGGAGGAAATTTTAATGATAAAACAAGAATTTATAAATATCTTCAAGAACAAAAAATTACTTATTCCGATACTAGCAGTTCTTTTCATCCCTGTCTTATATGCAGGAATGTTTTTGTGGGCTTTCTGGGATCCTTATGAACAGTTGAGTGAGTTACCAGTGGCTATAGTTAATGAAGATGCAGGAGCTGAATTGGAAGGAGAACACTTGTCGGTGGGGAAAGATGTTACAAAGAATCTCATCGAATCAAAACAATTTCATTTTGTAGAAGTATCTAAAGAGCAAGGTGAAGAAGCATTAGAAAATCAAGATTATTATATGGTGATAGAAATCCCTTCAAATTTCTCACAACACGCAACAACTCTTCTCGATGAACAACCTGAAAAATTAATGATTGAATACAAACCAAATGAAGGCTTTAATTTCTTATCAGCACAAATTGGAGATTCCGCAATGGAGCGCATTCGTTCGGAGGTAAATAAACAAGTCGTCGCAAGCTACTCTGAAAATCTCTTTGCGTCAATTTCGAAAATGGGTGATGGTTACGGTGAAGCAGCAGACGGTGCTGGGAAATTAACAGAAGGTGCAAACAAGTTATCTTCTGGTGCAACAGATTTAAAAGGATATTTAGAGCAATTAGCTAGCGGCTCTGTCGATTTAGCAGATGGTTCTACTAAATTAGCTTCTGGTACTGTACAGGCATCAAATGGAGCGAGTGAATTGAATAGCGGACTTGGCAAACTGTCTTCAGGGGCGACACAAATACAACAAGGGTCTAGTCAAGTATCTTCTGGGGCTGGTCAGTTACAAAAGGGAGTAGCCTCATATACACAAGGAGTTGCACAAGTATCGTCTGGAATGGCTACTGCAAACGAAAAAGAGCTACAACTTGTAGGCGCGTTAAATCAACTTCAAGAAGGTGCAGCCACTGCCAATCAATCAGTTGGACAATTAGCAGGAGGGGCATCTGAAGTAACTTCTGGTATCGAGACATTATCACAACAAATGGCGCCGATTTTAGTATCTTTACCTGAAGAACAGCAAGTAGCTCTCAAAGGTGCATTTGCAAAACTGGAACAAGGAAGTTCACAAGTTTCTGAAGGATTAGGTGCACTCCAAGGTGGAACGGAACAGTTAAGCGGTGGCTTGAGCCAAGCTTCAAMGGGAGCTGGAAAATTAGCAACAGGCCATCAAGAAGTAGCAAAAGGACTGAAGACATTAACACAGTCTTCAAATACATTAAATGAAGGAGCTTCATCCTTAGCAACTGGAAGTGAAACGCTGACGACTAAGTTAGGTGATTTACAAAAAGGGCTAGCTAGTAGTGCTTCTGGAAGCCAAAAACTTTCTAGCGGTTTACAAGAACTGGTACAAGGATCTGAACAGCTAACTTCAGGCACATCTGAACTTGCTTTGAAATCGGGTGAACTTGCAGATGGATCAAGTCAGCTGGTAGATGGAACAGCGGAACTTGCGCAAGGAACAACCACTTTACAAAATAAAATGTCAGATGCTTCTACTGAAGCGAATGCAGTCAACGCAACAGATAGCACAATTGAGATGGCTTCTTCTCCTGTCGACGTAACCAAATCTGCAATTAATCATGTGCCGAACTATGGAACAGGATTTGCTCCTTACTTCTTGTCACTTGGACTATTTGTGGGTGCATTAATGATTTCTATTGTTTTCCCACTTGTTCAATCAGCAATTCCACCAACAAGTGGATGGGCATGGGCAACAAGTAAAATGGTCGTGCTAGGTATTGTAGGAGTGGCACAAGCATTGATGGCTGTAGCCATTTTACTATTTGGCTTAGGGCTGGAACCAGTCAATCTTGGTTGGTTTATAGCTACCGCTATCATGACCAGTTTCACGTATTTAGCAATTGTTCAAATGCTCGTATCGGTTCTGGGTGATAGTGGACGTTTTGTAGCCATATTAGTTCTTATCTTGCAGTTAACAACGAGTGCTGGAACATTCCCACTTGAATTAATCCCAAGACCTTTGCAAATCTTTAATCAATGGTTACCGATGACATATTCTGTTCAAGGGTTCAAAGCAGCGATATCTTCCACAGATATTAGTTTTATCCAATGGAACAATGGTGTTTTGTTGGCATTCTTTATTGGTGCTGTAGGATGTACCATTTCTTACTTCATTGTTTTATTTAAACGACGCTTTTCACATATTCAAGAAGGATAAGAAATAGCCGTTCAGGGGAAGATCCTGAACGGCTGTTTTTTATGGAGACGATCTTGAGTGGTGTTTTACGCTTTTCTTATAAGTGATTACATTTGTCGCAAGTGTTACCATAGCATTCATGTTGTTCTTCAATTTTATCTCCACATTGCGTGCATTTTTTGGGTGGAAGATTTTTGAAGAATTCGATTACGTTTTCAATCATGCCCTTAACCTCCTTTTTAATACTGTACTAGTACTGTTACTATTTATAGTAGTGTATTATAACAGTTGAACATTTGTCAACACAAAAAGTAAATTTTCCTTTATAGTGTATGTAGCACGTTTAAAAGGAGCGATACTTTATGTATTTTATTGATAACAAAGGAATTACAGATCCTCGCATTAATTTAGCGATTGAAGAATATGCGTTGAAAACAATGGATGTTGATAAAGATTCTTTTTTCCTGTTCTATATCAATGAACCAGCCATTATTATCGGCAAAAACCAAAACACTATAGAAGAAATAAATACGGACTTTGTGGACATCAATGGAATTCACGTCATTCGTCGTTTATCAGGTGGAGGAGCTGTATACCATGATCTTGGAAACTTGAATTTTAGCTTCCTTACTAAAGATGATGGTGATAGCTTCCGTAACTTTAAAAAGTTTACACAACCGATTGTCGATGCATTGAAAGACATGGGCGTTGACGCAGAACTATCTGGACGCAATGATATTTTAGCGGAAGGACGTAAAATTTCAGGAAATGCACAATTCACTACAAAAGGTCGCATGTTTAGTCATGGAACATTGATGTTTGATACAGAAATTGATGCAGTTGTTTCAGCACTTAAAGTACGAAAAGATAAAATCGAATCAAAAGGAATAAAATCAATTCGTAGCCGTGTAGCAAATATCACTGAGTTTTTGGAACAGAAAACAACGATTGAAGAATTCCGATTAACACTACTACATTCGATTTTTGGTAGCGAAGAGAACGTCAAAGAAATGGTGTTAACTGAAGAGGACTGGACAAATATTAAAGAATTATCAAAAGAGCGTTATGGTAACTGGGATTGGAATTATGGAAAATCTCCAGCTTTTAATATGTCTCATTCTGAACGTTTCCCTACTGGAGGAATCGATGTGCGTCTACAAGTTAAAAATGGACTGATTGAAGACGCACATATTTACGGCGATTTCTTTGGAGTGGGTGACGTAGCTGACATCGAAAGTCGTTTGATTGGTGTGTCTTATGACAAAGCAACTATTTCCGAAGCAATAGGGGATTTAGAAATCACCACTTATTTAGGTGGTATTACTAAAGAACAATTCCTTCAATTAATTTATTGATTAACCTTGTGTAGCCTGACTTCGGTCAGGCTATTTTTCATTTATTCGTCTAAATAGTATTTTGTACAACCTGAATCGGCAAAGCGTCAACCTGGAATGACAAACTGTCAACTTGTAGCAACTTCACTGTTAAATTCACTCTTTCCGTCTTCAAATTCTAGCAAGAGTAGCACTTTGGGCTTTTCTTAAGTACAATTAAGAAAAAGAGTAAAGGGTGAAGCCATGATGTCGACACATCGAATTTATATTGTTGAAGATGATCGTAAAATCGCCTCACTACTTGCCGATACCTTACGTAAATATCATTATGAAGTGAAAACAGTTCAAGATTTCGATCTGATATTAGAAGAATTTGAAGCGTTTGATCCACACCTCATTTTGCTCGATATTAATTTACCTTCTTATGATGGATACTACTGGTGCCGTCAATTCCGTACAAAAACGACTTGTCCAATCCTATTTATTTCAGCAAGGTCAGGGGATATGGACCAAGTATTCGGATTAGAAAATGGAGGAGATGATTTCATAACGAAACCTTTCCACTATGAAATCGTCTTAGCCAAAATAAGAAGTCATTTACGAAGAACATACGGTGAGTATGCAATGAAACAAGAAGAACGTACCATTAAACTTGGCAAACTATGTTTATATTTAGAACGTATGGAACTTCATTTTTCTTCTCTTGAAATTCCTCTGCAAAAGCGAGAATGTACCATATTGGAGTTATTGATTAGCCAGTCACCAAAAGTGGTAACTCGTGAGCAATTGCTCGAAGAATTATGGGATGATCAAGCTTTTGTAGATGAAAATACTTTAAACGTTAATATGACTCGTGTTCGTAAAAAGTTACAAGACTATGGAATAACTTCGACGATTGAAACTGTGCGAGGAGCAGGCTATCGTTTTGTATTAAGTGCGGAGGAGTCATGATGAATTTTCGTTTGTTTGTTAAAGAACATGTTGCGTATGTAATTTTCCAACTGATTATGGTGCTCTTCATTATGTCCTTATATTGGTTGGATGGTTTCCGAAATATCGATACCGCGATTTATTCTGTGGTCATTAGTACGTTATTAATATTATCTTTCCTTCTTGGAAGGTATGTGAAGCGCTATAGCTTTTACCACAAATTATTGTCACAGCCTAAACAAATGGAAGCTGCTTTGCAACGTGATGGAAAATCTCCGGAACAACAACAAGTTGAAACTTATCTACATGGGTTATACCGTTTATATCAAAAAGAAGTAGAAGCCTTGTACGCTAATCAAAATCGTCATTTACAATTTATGAATCAATGGGTACATCAAATGAAGACACCAGTATCAGTCGCAGAATTGCTTCTACAAGAAGATGGTGACTTTGATAAAAAAAGTATGCAAGAAGAAATCGATCGATTAAAAAGAGGACTCGATTCTGTTTTAATCAATGCTCGGATCGATACATTTGAACAAGATATGCAAATAGAACAAGTTCAATTAAAAACATTGGTATCAGAAGTAGTGTCTGAGAATAAACGCTTATTTATTACACATCATGTGTATCCCGTCATTTCAATCGATGAAAAATTCATCATTCCTACAGATGCAAAGTGGATGAGATTTGTCATCGGCCAGTTCATTACAAATGCAGTAAAATACACATTTGAAGAAGGCAAGAAAGTATATATTCAGGCAACCTGTCAACAGGGTCAAGTTTTGCTGAAAGTCCAAGATGAAGGTATCGGAATTCCATCAATTGATCTTCCACGAGTCATGAAAGCTTTCTTTACAGGTGAGAATGGAAGAAAGACAGGTGAAAGTACAGGAATGGGTTTGTATTTAGCCAATGAAATTTGTGGGAAACTAGGTCATAAACTGAGCATAACGTCTGAACGAGGAAAAGGAACTGTTGTTTCAGTACTGTTTCAACATCAAGAAGGAATAGAGAGGGGTGTAACGGAAGATGACCAAGATGACCATATTGAAAATGGATGAAGTGACCAAAGTGTACGAGGGAAAAGTGACACACCGTGCGATCAACCAACTAAGTTTTGAAGTTAATAAAGGAGAGTTTGTCGCAGTGATGGGGCCTTCAGGAAGCGGCAAGACGACACTACTCAATCTGATTTCAACAATTGATTCTGCCACTTCCGGTACTATTACAATTGATGGGCAGCGTCCCGAAGAAATGACTAAAACCGAGTTGGCTCTTTTTCGTCGGAGGCAGCTCGGTTTTGTCTTTCAAGACTTTAATTTATTGCAAATGCTAACAGTAGAAGAAAATTTGGTGCTCCCCTTAACATTAGATGGCATTCCTATAGATGAAATGAAAAGTAGAATCAAGGAATTTGCTAAGAAATTAGACTTGAATCAAATTCTTGAAAAACGTCCAAATGAAATTTCAGGTGGACAATCACAACGTACAGCAATTGGCCGCGCACTTATCCACAAACCGAACTTCATTTTAGCAGATGAGCCTACGGGGAATTTGGATTCCAAGGCATCTCGTGATGTACTAGAGCTACTTTCAAAAGTAAATCAAGATCAAAGAACTACCATTCTTATGGTCACTCACGATCCAATTGCGGCAAGCTATTGCGATCGTGTGATTTTTATAAAAGATGGCGAGTTTTTTAATGAAATTTATAGTGATGAACGAAGACAAACCTTTTTCCAACGCATTTTGAATGTATTGTCTTTACTTGGAGGCAATGTCAATGACCTTTCGACAATTCGCTTACCGTAATGTCATTCGAAACAGACGGATATATGCAGCCTTTTTCATGGCGAGTATTTTCTCAGTCATGGTATTTTTCATGTACTCGATGTTATTGTTTCACCCGAAAATTGAAGACGAGTTTTTAAGAGAATTTGCAGCATCCGGGATGATTGTTGCGGAAATCATTTTATATATCTTCACTTTATTTTTCTTGTTTTATTCAATGAGCGCTTTTTTGCAAGCACGTTCAAAAGAATTTGGGTTACTTCTTCAAATTGGTATGGAAAAGAAACAATTAAACCGGTTGATTTTTCTTGAGTCAATGTTGATTGGTGCGGTATCCATTGCAATAGGTATCTTTTTTGGATATGCCTTCTCTAAATTCTTCTTTATGATTGTTCGTGAATTATTGCAATTAGATAGCTTACCTTTATATGTATCTTATAAACCGTTTGCGTTGACAATAGGCGCCTTTTTTAGCCTTTTCATCATTATAGCGATGACAAGCGTGGTGTTTATTCGTGAACAAAAAATTATTGAACTGATTCGTGGATATTGGAAAACAGATGAACTGCAAAATTATTCAACGGTAAAAGCATATCTTGGGATAGGCATGTTGTTATTTGTATACGGGGCAGCTGCTTTTACTTCGAAGAATGTCGTGTTGGCATTTGCCATTGTCTTACCGCCTCTTGCGGCACTAGGGACATACTTTTTCTTTACCCACAGCGTACTCTTTTTGCTTCACCAAATCAGAAAAAGAAAGTCACTCTATTGGCGACCCTATCGTTTGATTGCTGTTTCGGAAGTTGCTGTGAAACTGCGTGAGAATGCACGAATGTATTTTATCGTTACGATTGTTTCAACCGTTGCATTTCTTTCTGTAGGAACCCTAACATCTTTATCATCTTATACTGGGCAATTTCGTCAGTTAAATCCACTGTCACTCATTTATACAAGTGAAATGACGAATCCATACGAATCAGACCATATTACTACCTTACGAAAAGAATTAGAAGAGCAAGGATTGTCCTATACACTTGTGCCATTTTTAATAAAACAACAAACATCTTCTTTTTCACAGAATTCAGTGGATATTTTGAGAGAGTCCGATGTGAACAGTTTGGCAATCGCACTTGGATCACCTCTTATTGAGTTAGATACAGGAGAGGCAATGTTTATACCGTATTCAGAGGAATCGGTCGATAGTTTAACCAATAGAGAAATTCAAACAGTACTTGAAGAAAGTAATGTCCCAATTCAAATACGCGGTGTATACCCACAAATGTTGTTCCCTTCTATGATTATTGGTTCGAATATTATTGCTGTCAGCGACGAAGATTATCAACTAATAGTCGAACCGTTTAGTGGGAAAAGAAAACAGGATTCTTCCTATAAATTCTTTGCTTTCCACGTAGCAGAATGGGAACGGACAAAATCAATTGGATTAGATATTGAATCGCAAGTGACAGATGCAATTGATGATGATGGGTTTACCAATCTGCCGTTTTATTTTGAAAACCCTGGCTTGAACTACTCGGTTATCCGAGCAACGTTTTCCTTGTTGTTATTTACTGGGTTAATGGTTGCAGCCGTCTTACTATTAGCCGCGGGTAGTTTTGTATACTTCAAATTGTACACTGGTTTAGAAAGAGATAAACGGCAATTTGATTTATTAAAACGAATGGGATTAACCGATCAAGAATTAATTAAAATAGTCAATCGTCAACTTATCCCACAGTTTTTCTTGCCATGGGGAATTGCTATGTTGCATAGTGCATTTTCATTCTTGTCACTGCAAGTAATTTGGAGAAATTTAGCTGAAGTTTCTATTTTAAGTGAGATGATTTTAGTATTAATAGGATTTACCCTCATTCAAGTTGTGTATTACTTCTTAATCCGCTGGCGCTATATTTCACATGTCCGAGCATCGTAAGAAATCTGCGACGAGTTACCGCAGGAGCAATCCTATCTGCGACGAGTAACCGCAGGAGCAATCTTATCTGCGACGAGTAACCGCAGGAGCATCGTGGAATTTCACGGTGCTTCTTGTATTGTCAGAACATTTCTTATATAATGAAGACATTGAATATTGAATGAATATTCATTCAATGCGAAGGGGAAGTACATATGAATTTAGTGTCTTGTGTTCGTGAAACTGCTTTAGAACAACCGAATAAAACAGCTTTTCATTTTATGGGCAGCGATACGTCTTATGCTGATTTTGATCAATCAATTGCACGCCTCGCTTCAGCCTTACGTGAATTAGGTGTGGAAAAAGGCGATCATGTTGCTTTATTACTAGGTAATACTCCACATTTTTTAATTTCACTTTACGCAACTATGCGTTTAGGGGCAACGGCAATTCCGATCAACCCAATTTATACACCTGATGAGATTTCTTATATTCTTCAAAACAGTGATGCTAAAGCCGTCATTGCGCTTGATATGTTATTACCATTGATTGAAAAAGTTGCAGGAGCATTCCCATCTGTATTAACTTATGTCATTTGTGAAACAACTCCAGATGCAGGAGAAAAGATAGCTTCTCTTCCTGAGGGCATTCGTGAAAAAGTGAAACCGTTTACACAGTTAATTAAATCATCTTCACCAGACGTGTTGCCAGTCGATATTTCACCAGATGACAATGCAATCATCTTGTATACATCTGGAACAACAGGCCGTCCAAAAGGAGCAATCTTAACACATGAGAATTTATTCTCAAATGCGCGTGATACTGCTGATTATTTAGGGTTTTCTGATTCAGATAAAGTGTTAGCAACCTTGCCAGTATTTCATGTCTTTGCATTAACTGTTGTTGTAAATGCACCACTTTTAAAAGGAGCAACGATTTTACTTGTACCACGCTTTAGCCCACAAGATGTCTTTGACATAGCAAAAAATCAACAAGCTACTGTCTTTGCAGGGGTTCCTACAATGTATAATTTCTTATATCAATCTCCGCAAGCGAATGTCGCTGATTTTTCAACGATACGTTTGGCAATTTCAGGAGGGTCTTCTTTACCAGTAGCGTTGCTACATAACTTTGAAAACAAGTTTAAAGTGCGAGTTTCAGAAGGATATGGTCTATCTGAAGCTTCACCCGTTACATTGTTCAACCCACTCGATCGGGAACGTAAAGCTGGATCTATTGGAACGTCAATTCTTAATGTAGAAAACCGCATAGTAAATGAATTAGGCGAAGATGTTCAAGTCGGCGAAGTGGGTGAGCTAATTGTACGTGGTCCAAACGTGATGAAAGGCTACTACAAAATGCCAGAAGAAACAGCTGCAACAATACGCAATGGCTGGTTATATACAGGGGATTTAGCAAAAATCGATGAAGATGGTTATTTCTATATAGTGGATCGTAAAAAAGATTTAGTAATAGTTGGCGGCTACAATGTTTACCCTCGTGAAATAGAGGAAGTATTATTTGCACATCCAGATATAGTTGAGGCTGCTGTAATTGGGATGCCAGATGCAAACTTCGGCGAGGCAATTCATGCGTATGTAGTAGTAAAAGATGGGAGCATTGATGCTGAAACTTTAAGTGCATATTGCGCCGAACATTTAGCGAAATACAAAGTACCTCGCAACTTCGAGTTTTTAGCTGAATTACCAAAGAACACGACTGGCAAAATTTTACGTCGCTCGTTAAAAGATTTAGCACTAACTAAATAATAGATTACCAGACACATTTAAGTGTCTGGTTTTTTATTGCAAAGATATCACTTTCTATATTAGTACTCACTGTACCTTGGGGATTTCTTTGCAAGTATCCAATTTCTTTTTATAGCTACCGCGAATTTACTTTGAAATTCCAAATGAAAAAACCACTCCACAAATGCAAATGCGGAATGGTTTTTCACTTATAACATTTTCTCCAAAGCCATTTTCGCTTCTTCGGAAGTTTTGTCATCTACCATAATTTGATTGATAATCCGGCCTTCAACAAGTTCTTCTAGTGCCCACGTTAAATGTGGCAAGTCAATTCGGTTCATCGTTAAACAAGGACACATAAAAGGGTTCAAGGATACGATATCACGATCAGGATAAGTTGCGATTAGTCGGTTTACTAAATTCATTTCTGTACCTATAGCCCATTTAGAACCTACTTCTGATGCGGCAATCATATCGATAATGAATTTAGTTGAGCCTGCAAAATCAGATGCATTTACGACTTCATACGTGCATTCAGGATGAACGAGAATTTGGCGGTCCGGTTCTTTGTCACGTAAATTCGCCACATGTTTTGGCAAGAAATTCATGTGTACAGAACAATGACCTTTCCACAAGATTACACGGACATCTTCAAGAGCACATTGGTGTTCTAACTTTTGTTTTATTGGGTCCCAAATAGCCATTTGTTCTAAGGGAATACCAAGTTTAACCGCTGTATTCCGACCTAAATGTTGATCTGGTAAAAATAGCATTCGTTGTTTTTGTGTCAATGCCCATTCCACCATTTCTTGCGCGTTGGAAGAAGTTACGGTTGCACCACCATTGCGGCCGACAAATGCTTTAATGGCTGCGGTCGAATTGACATAAGTTAACGGGACGATTGTGTCTCCAAAGTCTTTTTGTAATTCGATCCAAGCACGTTCGGTTTGATCAATATTCGCCATATCGGCCATCGAACAACCTGCACGCATATCAGGAAGAATGACTGCTTGTTTGACTGTGGATAATATATCTGCAGTTTCTGCCATGAAATGAACGCCACAAAAAATAATGTAGTCTGCCGTTTGTTTTGACGCGATTTGAGACAGTTGTAAAGAGTCGCCTGTAACATCTGCATAAGTAATCACTTCATCTTTTTGATAATGGTGTCCCAGAATATATAATCGATCACCGAGGAGATTTTTTGCGTGTAGCGCTCGGTTATGAAGTTCTTCTGTAGATGCGTTTAAATAGTGAGTCGGCATCGCATCAGCTAATTGTAATTCTTCTAGTAAAGACGTCAAACGAATACAGCCTCCTTACTCGAAACTGACAAATTCATACTGATATCTATATTTGATACACTATGTGTTAATGCACCAATGGAAATAACATCGACTCCTGTGTTTCGATATGCTGCCAATTTGTTTAAATCTATTCCCCCTGAGGCTTCAGTTCGAATAGATGAAGGGACTAGTTTTACCCAACGTGTCATTGTTTCTGGTGTCTGGTTATCAAACATAATGACATGTGGTTGAGCCGCAATTGCTTCTTGTAATTGTTGTTCCGTTTCGACTTCGACTTCGATCATCACCATATGACCTAGCGAAGCACGAACTCTATCTACAGCCTTCGTGATGGAACCTGCCGCAGCAATATGGTTATCTTTTAGCATGACAGCGTCGTATAGGCCGATACGATGGTTGAAACCTCCACCTGCCCGAACCGCATATTTTTCGAACATTCGAAGACCAGGTGTTGTTTTACGTGTATCTACAATACGAGTTCGGGAAGAACCTAAAGTCTCAACGCATTGTGCTGTTAATGTCGCTATAGCACTCATACGTTGAACCAAATTCAACAACACACGCTCGCCTGAAAGTAATGACGCTACAGGACCAGTTAAACGAACTATAGCTTCACCAGACTTTACGTAATCACCATCTGACTTTAATAATTCAACTTTCACGCCTTCATCTAGTAAGCCGTAACCCCATTTAAAACAGTGCAAACCGGCAATTACTCCATCTTCTTTAAACCGGACAATTGCTTCTCCAATATCCGTTTCTCTGAATATGACTGAAGACACGTCACGATCGCCTATATCTTCAATCAAGAAATGTTTTAATGCTTCTTCTACTTTCAACCGGTTCATTTGACAGTCTCCTTACGTTCAATTTTGCGCGTCCCAATCGACACCCCTTGGATGGATTGTTCAATTACTTTTCCTGTCCATTCATCTGAAGAGGTCGGGTAATCATGACGATAGTGACCACCTCTGCTTTCAGTTCGAAGCAAAGCGGATTTTGCAATCAAACTGCTTGCGGTATAACGATGGATAAATGGTATTTCCTGATTCGTATATTCAGCAAGATTTAAAGGATGAAGAGGGAAATCGTTAACGAATGCATTTAATCCCTTTTCAGACCTTATAATCCCAACTTGCTCGGTCATCCGCAGTTCCATGTCAGTGAATTTGTGCTGATTCAACAACTTCGAATTAATCCTTATGGAATGTTTGTTTACTTGACGAATCACTGTTCCTTCTATTCTTTTAGCCAATCTTTGTGCGAAGACAAGACCTTCTAATAATGAATTACTGGCTAAACGATTGGCGCCGTGGACACCAGTTGAAGCGATTTCACCGATCGCATACAATTGTGAAACAGAAGTTTCCCCGACATCATTCGTTTTTACGCCGCCCATATGAAAGTGGGTACCTGGGCGTACTGGTAATAATTCATGAAGAGGGTTTAGGCCATGACTTAAGCAATTTGCGAAAATAGATGGAAACTTTTGATCAAATCGGTAAATATGTCGTGCATCTAAAAATACCGGATCATTCTTTTGCCAGTGCCACTCAATAACACGGGCTACAATATCTCTTGGTGCTAGCTCGAGTAAAGGGTGAACGTCTTTCATCACACGTACCCCGTCTTGATTAACTAGAAAAGCACCTTCACCTCTTACAGCCTCGGAAATAAGACCACAAGATTTTCCCTTTAACGTAAAAATAGTGGGGTGGAATTGAACAAATTCTAAATCTTCTAAAACGGCCCCAGCATGATAGGCAAGCGATAACCCGTCGCCAGTTGCAACAGATGAATTGGATGTTTGACTGTAAAGTTGACCAATTCCTCCTGTCGCTAGTACAATATGTCGCGCTTGTATTTCATGTCTTCTCCCGTGTTCGTCACCTACTATTACCCCTGTACAACGACCTTCTTGGAGTTGTAATTGTAAGACGGTATGAAAAGGGAGACGAGTTACTTTTTCTTGAGTATGTTTAAGCAGATATTGCATCAGCATCTTTCCGGTTTGATCTCCACCTGCATGTAAAATTCTTCTATGAGTGTGTGCGGCTTCTTGACCTAGATTAGGAGCTCCACTCGTAGTCATGTCAAAAGGGAGTCCTTGTGACATCAGTTTCTCGACGAGTATTTTCCCTTCTTGAACGAGGATGTCAACTCGTTCTAAATGTGCATGATTAGCAGTGGCAAGCATCGTGTCAACGGCATGTGTCGAAGGTGAGTCAAAGGGAGATAAAGAAGCTGCAATCCCGCCTTGAGCTAGCGCAGTATTACTCGTCAACGGATCTTCTTTTGTGAGGATGGCAATAGACATTGAAGAGGGGAGAGAATAAGCTAACATCAACCCTGCAACACCACCACCAACTATGCATATATCAAACATTTTTTACACCAACTTTACTGAAAGTTTACAAGTGTCTTGACACTATTAATGACATAAAGATACAGTGATTACAAGAAGAAAATCATTTTTGGAAGGAATTTGGTGATGAGATGATGATTTACTTAGACTCCGCTGCTACCTCTCCTATGAGAAAAGAAGCATTGGCCGCTTATATAGAAGCTGCTACCTCGGCTTTTGGAAACACTCAAAGTTTGCATGATGCTGGTTGTACTGCAGCTGACTATGTTGCTTCGTGTAGACAAATGTGGGGACGTTTTTTTAATGGACGTGAAGAAGGAATTTACTTTACAGCAAATGCTTCAGAAGGAAATCAACTAACGATTCGATCACTTTTAAGAGGAAGACCTCCGGAGTTCAAKGACATTGTAACGACAAAGTTAGAACATGCCTCTGTATTAACCACGATGCACGAATTAGAAAAAGAGGGATATCGCATTCATTACATTCCAGTTAATATTTTTGGAGTTATAGATATCCAAGCATTTGAACAAACTGTAAATCATCAAACCGCGTTAATTGTCATGCAGTTAGTTAACTCGGAAATGGGTGCCATTCAACCAGTTAAAGAATGTGCCAATTATGCCAAGCATTTAGGCGTTCCTTTTCATTGTGATATCGTCCAAGGATTGGGGAAAATTCCTCTAGATGTGACTGAACTGGGCGTAACATCTATTGTGTGCTCAGCGCATAAAATCGGGGGACCAAAAGGTGTCGGAATCGTTTATATAAATCCTTCGGTACACTGGGAATCTGTTTATGAAGGCACCACACATCAGCATGGATTTCGATCAGGCACGGTCGACGTTCCGGCAATTGTTTCGGCAACAATCGCAGCTAAATATGCATTGTCTGATCAAGCAGAAGCTTTTCAACAGGCACTACGATTGCAAACTTTTGTGTTGGAGAACTTACCAAAAGGTGTCCAATTGGTCGGTGATAAATACACTAAGTCTCCGTTTATTTTAGGACTTATTATGCCTCACGTGGAAGGGCAATGGATGATGCTTGAATGTAATCGCCAGCAAATCGCCATTTCGACAGGTACTGCTTGTAAAATTGGATTTGGAGAGGCAATGTCTGCAATGAGTGCAATTGGCTATGCCAGTGACGAGGCAAGAAAATTTGTCCGTATTTCTTTTAACCAACATACAACGTCTCAAGAAGTAGAGATGTTTTTGAAAGTCGTAAAACAATCACTAAATGACATAATAAAAGCCACACTATAAACTAGGTGGCTTTTATTATATTGTTCATTTAAATAATTGCATTACGTTGCTCTTTAACACAACAAGTTTAACTCGAAACTCATAATGGGCAATAGTTGATGTATGCCAAACTAAATTTTGATATTTCATGAAACTGAAACATAAGCAATTGCGTATTATATACATATATAGAATTAGAGGGAAGGGAGTGAATCAAATTGAATCTTAGTGTTGTCATTATCACAATCATAGTTTTCATAATTCCTCTGATCATCATTGGCCTACTAATCTTTATGTTCATTTCAATGAAAAAACGTAAAAATAAACTCAACCAAATAGAACACTCGCTCTCTGATGGAGTATCCAAAAGACAAATTAAATAAAAAAAGCAGCAGCGACTTGAATTGAATCAAGTCGTTGCTGCTTTTTGATTAGTTGCTTAATGTGACAAATGTAGTTGTTGGTGTGCCTGTGATTCTTGGAAGCATATCTGCTGCATTAGATTGAGACGGTTGAGCAAAACCTCCAAAGAAAACTGCTACTAATAAAATTGCTAATAATTTTTTCTTCATTATAAATCCTCCCAGAAATTAATTGATTTTATTTTATATGAAAAGCTTATTGCCTTTTGAAAATAAAGAGCAGAATTTTTATATTTTCTAATTTCTGAATACTTATTACCTAATAGTATTGAATATTTATAAACATAATGAAATTCATTATTACTTTCAAAATAGTCTATGGCATTAACCAAGGTGTTTTCAAATTCTAGATCTTTATTGTGTAGCAATTTATAAATATTAAAGTGATAAAAATAGGATAAATAATCGTTATCTAAAAGTTTAGAAATGTACTCAAGACCAGTATCAGTCCATTGCATTACCATCAATTCATCATTTTGTTTGGAATATTCTTTGGCTATAGAATAGATGGTTAAAAGATAATTCTCGTCACCAGAAGAGTTTTTGAGACTTTCTTTATAAAATTCAATTGCTATTTTTGATTGACCTTGAATTGCGAACAAGGAGCCTAGATTGTGATTGATAATCTCAGTATATTCACTTAATTTAAAGTTTATGACAATTTTCTTTGCCAACAGAAAACTCTCTTCTGCATTTTTAAAATTTAAATTGTGTTTATAAGCTATTCCAATGACAATATAGCAATCAATAGCTCTATTGAATATTAAATTATCTTTATAGAACTTTAAAGATTTAGTGGAATACTCGATTGTGTTTAAAAGGTGATTATTAGAAAGATAAGACATACTCAGTGCGTGGTAAAAGTCTGCAAATTCCCATTCTTGAAGATGAAAGTTAGTTACATATTCAAGCGCTGATTCAAAATAACTTAGTGAAAGCTTATAATCTCTTACTAGGTAATAATAGAAGCCGCAATTTTTGTTGAATATGAAATGTTGTCTTTCATCGAACTTCTCTTGCATTTGATCTAATGCGTTCATTAGATTTTTTACTTTGTCAACATCAGCTTCTGTAATTAATGATAGACGAAATAAATAGAGATTATACGTAAAAAAGTTACTTTCATCAACAAAAAGAAAATTTCTTTTATTATATGTAGTTAGCCTTTTTATTATCTCGCTTTTATTTCTTTCAATTATTGCTTCTTTGTAGAGCGAATAAAGTTCAGATAAAAACTTCAATTCTTGTTCAGTAGAAATATCCTCGTAATCTAAATCCAGTCTTTCCAAAAGAAGTTGTAGTACATCTTCACTAGGTATGGTTTGGTTATTCTCAATCTTACTTAAGTAGGATGTGGAACAAATACCTTTGGCTAGACTAACTTGCTTCATATTCTGTTGGATACGTGCCATTTTGATTAGTAAACCAATATTATTCATATATCCACCTTTTATACTACTAGAGTAATTGAGTCATATCTACTACACGAGGTTGGGAAACATTATAGGAATACCTATAAAAAAACGCGTGTTTTGGAAAAAAGTTTCCCAACCTGTTTTTCTTTCTTATTCTATCTTAACGAATTATGATTATATTGTAACTAGTTAATCAATTAATATTCTTCAAATTCTACGTTTATTAAGAATATTTAGCAATTAATAACTTTCTTCAAGCAAAACATCATTTTAAAAGGGAGCTGTTCATTATGTTTACAGGGAGAATGTACAAATTGGATCGGTTTGAAGATGATTTAGCAGTACTTTTAGAATTTCCTAGTGATTCAAACGTATTAGTGGTTCCAACGGATGATTTAAAGCATGGTATGAAAGTTGGCGACATATTATTAGTAGACATAAAAGAAGAAGGATTTATTATTTCGAAGGTAAACAAACGTACTGCGAATAAACACAAGAACGTAGAATCGCTTTGTCCTTCACAAAAAATTGACAGTTATTATATAGACTATGAACATGGTTGTCTAGTCTATACGACAGCAAGTTAATCATTGCGTTCAAAGACATCTTCGCCAATGTCTCTGACATACACAGAAAAGCCTGTAATTAGTTCCCCCGACCTCGGGAACTAGTTACAGGCTTTTGCATTTATAAATCTTCCCAAAAGGAAATTTTCTGCTTTTTGAACATGTTTTCATTAGAATAAGCGAAGTATTTTGCAGCATTTTTATATTTGTTTAATTCTTGATAGAAATTCCCTAACAAAAGGGAGTATTTCTGTGCATTGCGATAATCTTTAATTTCTTTGAAGAAATTAAAAGCATCTATTGTTACTTTCTCAAAAAAAATAGGATCGGTTTCTTTGGCCAAGTATACTTTTAAATGATATTCGTAAATTTGGTTACCCAGATTCTGATTTTCATTAATTAGAGAAAGGCCTTTTTCAGCCCATTTAATTATTTCATTTGAATTTTTTAACTTCGAATATTCTTTTACTAATGAATAAATCGTAGGTAGTTTTTCTTCATTCCCAGCTCTAACTGCAATACTTTCTATAAAATATTCTATTGCTTTTTCTGAAAAGCCTCTAACAGAAGCGGTATTTCCTAAGTTTTGAGTAATTATTGGAAAATGTTCTTTCAAATTTAGCTGATATGCGATTTTTTTAGCAAGCAACAAATATTCGTATGCTTCTTCATGTTGATAAGATTCATCTTTTGCGATAGCTAAAATTAAATAGCATTCAACAACACGTGAGTTGTAAAATCCACTTTTGAAGAACTCTAAAGAGTTTTGAACATATTCAATTGAAATTACCCATCGCTGTTGTGTTAGATAACAATGCCCCAATAAGTACTGAAAATCTGCTTCTTCCCATTTTTCAATATTGATGCGTTTAAAATACTTAATTGCTTTTTCATATGCTTGCAGAGTTGAATTATAGTCTAACATAAATGAATAATAGCAACCTACGTTTGAATGAAATAAAAACATTTGATAGTCATTAAAATTACTTGAAAGCTCAGAAAGAGCCATAATTAACTCACTTGTGTCCTTTTGAATATCTTGTACGATAAGAGTTAGTCTTAAAACCATAAGTTGATATGTATAATAGTTGCTTGGATCACTAAACAAATAACGTTCATTATTAATTTTCTTTAGCTGCTGAGCTACGAGTTCTCGATCTTTGTTCATAATGGCATTGAAATAAATTTCTCGTATATGTGCAAGATAACTATCATCATCCAAATTTTTGTTTTGGGTGATAGATAGTTCAAGTCTATTTAATAGTAAATCAATAACTTCTTGGCTTGGAATGATTGAATTATTTTCGATTTTACTAAGGTATGAGGGCGTACAAACTCCCTGAGCAAGTGTTATTTGCTTCATGTTCCTTCTAATTCTTTCAAGTTTGATGACGTGTCCAAAATTATTCATGGGCGTAGTCTCCTAATTTGCTACATTTTACAATTCTAATCTTAATCCTACTATACGTTGGCAGAACTATAAACAAAAGCATAATTAAGAAATTTATTTCATATATTCACGATTATTAGGTTCTAAATGTGAAAACTTTCCCAACATTTTCGACATTTTTCGACGTTTTTTTCATGTAGAATAAGTCTATAGAAATAAATGATTGAAAATAGGTCGTAATAAGAAGGGTGAGACGTCATGAAATATTCTGCACAAGAGTTTATGGAAGTCACAATAGATTGGATGCTATTACGTATGCTTGGAATTGTGAACAAGCCCATAAACTTTATTGCCTTGACATTTTTTGTGATGTTTTTAATCTACACCATAACTTCGGTACTTCCTATACTGGGTGAAGGTGTAATTGAAGTCAAAAAGCATATGAACACAGATGTGTTTCGCTTTTAACAATAATAAAAAAATCCTCTTTAGCGTCATTACTTGCTAAAGAGGATTTTTCTATGGTTTCAAGACAAACTTAATGCTTTCATCTTCATGGTCGTTAATATAACTTTGGTCACTTCTGAGCCAACTTCTTCGATACCCATTGGTTCATGTCCAATCACGTAGTCTTTTCTAGCTGGAAGTGCTCCTTGATAAATGTGAAGATCTGAACCGCAAATGGCTGTGGATGTTATTCGTATGATAATATCATCTCGTTTTTGAAGTAGGGGATCTGCAACTTCTTTTACTTGGATATCTTTCGTTCCTTGAAATGTAACTGCCTTAATAGGACATCCTCCTTGGAATAGTTCCTAAAATGGTTTCACACGTTTTAAGAAATTTACCCGTATTTTTCAACTAAATGACATGCTTTAAGCTTTTTAAAAAGAAGAAGGCCAATCTCTATTTACCATAGAAATTGGCGCTTCAATTATTTGCGTTCCAATGGTTTTACCGCAGGTCCTTCTAACACTTCACCTTTGTAAGAAAACCTTGAGCCGTGACATGGACAATCCCAGGTACGTTCTCCATCATTCCAGTGCACGTCACAACCTAAATGGGTACAAGTAGGTTTTACTAAGTGTAATTGCCCGTTTTTATCCTTGTATGCACCGGTTTTGTGGTTATCTACCATTACGATGCGTCCTTCGTCATTTTTTAAATCGTCTACTGAATCTGTTGGGCGGTCGAATTTACCGGTTACTAATTCTTTTGCGACATTGGCATTCATCTTCACAAAATGTTTAGCGTCTTCTTTTTTAATTTTTGATCGAGTTGGTGAGTATAAGTCTTTACATGGATTGAATTTATTTTGCGCAAGATCTGCAAGCAACAATCCAGCAGTGGTACCATTCGTCATACCCCATTTGGAAAAACCGGTTGCTAAAAATACATGTGACGAGCTACTAGACATTTCTCCAATATAGGGGAGACGGTCGAGTGTCTCATAATCTTGTGCAGACCAATGCGTATCGATTGATTCAACTTGGAAATGCTGTTTTGCAAATTGGGTGAGCGTTTCATATCGTTGAACAGTGGATTCATCATGAGAATCGTCATCATGTTGCCCTGTTTTATGTCCTTCTCCACCAACTATCACATAGCTTTCGCCTTTGTCTCCTTTTGCTGTACGAATGGAGCGGCTAGGCTTTTCAACATTAATATACATTCCAGTCATTTGTTCACTTGGAACCCTTACACAAACTGCATAGGAACGTTGGGGAGACAATCGTGAAAAATAGAAGCCTTCTTTATCGTTAAAGGGGAAGTGACTAGTTACTAATGCTTGTTTGGACTTAATGATATGACCTTCCATGGTTTCGATGAAAACTTCGTCATCATCTTCTCTAAGTGATTTAGCACGGGTATCTTCGTAAAAAGTCACACCAAGTTTCTGTGCTTCTTTAACTAACCCGTTAATATATTTGACCGGATGAAATTGAGCTTGGTCAGGTATTGTTAATGTTTCACTTACAGAAAACGGAAGTTCATCTTTAGAAGTTGACAGTTCACCTAGGATGCCTAGTTGATCATAGGCCGCTTTCTCTGTATGTAATTTTTCAACACCTTCAGGAGTTTGTGCATAGAGAACAGCGTGACGTTCTTCAAAGTCGCAATCAATGGAAAGTGAATCAATCCACTTTTTTATTTGCTCTCTTGCCTTTTGGTTGGCATCAAAGTATTGACTTGCTTCATTTTTTCCGAACGTCTGTATTAATTCATCATAAATAACCCCATGCTGGGCAGTTATTTTAGCTGTTGTAAATCCAGTAGTACCGCTGACGATTTTACTTCCTTCTATAACATGTACCGTTACACCTTCGTTTGCGAGCACATAGGCAGCAGTGACCCCAGCAATTCCAGCCCCAATTATACATACATCTGTTGTAAGGTTTTCTGTTAAAGGTGGATAAGTTTTATTAGATCTTTCTTTTCTCCAATAGGATTTTGTGACTTTTGGTAGTTCAAGTGGACACATAAGAATTCCTCCCGACAGTAGTTCCTTCATTATTACCCATTTTTAGAAAATACAATCATCATCCTATGTTTTTCATATTTTCAACAGTGGATTAATCGGTTCTTATTCAAACGATTTCCAGCCCACAACTTGAGTATGTAATGATAATCGATGGAAATTTTATGCTATATAATTAAAGGGAAAATCTTACGGTTGTCGAAATAGAT